>JAFGPH010000670.1 GCA_016926135.1 Deltaproteobacteria bacterium | reverse complement strand
GGTGGAGAGGAGGTCCTTTGACCACGTGATCCAACTGAATCCTCGCCGATTATCCTGGGGCGTGGCGACGAGCGGTCTCGGGGGAAGAAGTCTCACGAGAGGCATTGCCTCGTCCGCAACGGTGGTGGCCTCAACGGCTTCCCTTGCCGACGCCGCGGCCACGGCCGTTGGCAATGCGAGCTTCGTGGAAGACGCCCATGTGGAGTGGCGGCTCGCGGAAGAGCTCGATCCCCTTACGGACATCCCGGGGATCCCGGTGACCGTCAGGGTCGGGCCGGTGGGTCGCGAGAAAAGGGAGGAAGCCCTTTCAAAGGCCCTGGCGAGGGCTGAGGAACTCGTTGCGAGGGGAGTCGTATTCGGCGCCCTGGTGGCCGTGGACGGAGAGATCGGCATGACCGGCTTTATCAGGGATTGCCTGGTGACGGATTGTCAAATGTAAGTCTCATATAGGGAGGAAACGATGATGGACGTGCGAAAGTATGTGACGATCGTGGAAGAGATCCATAGTGATGGGGGCCGCCCGGTGAACCCGCCACAAAGGAGGGCGGCCGCGGTGGCCGTGATCCAAAACCCCTTTGCGGGGAAATACGTGGAGGACCTCACACCGCTCATCGATACGGGAGATGAACTGGGTGGTATCCTGGGCAAGATGGCGGTGGACGCCCTTGGAATCAAGCCGGAAGAGGCCGAGGGCTACGGCAAGGGTGCGATCGTGGGGGAAAACGGAGAGAGGGAGCACGCCGGCGCCCTCCTGCACCCCAAGCTCGGTACCCCTCTCAGGAGTGCGGTAGGAGGGGGCAAGGCGCTCATTCCCTCGGCCAAGAAGGTGGGGGGCATGGGGACGGAGATCGATGTGCCTACCCACTTCAAGGATGCCGCCTTTGTCCGTTCCCATTTCGATGCCATGGCGGTCAGGATCAATGACGCGCCCCGGGCCGACGAAATCGTGGTGGCCGTGGTGGTGACCAACTGCGGCAGGCCTCATCCCAGGATAGGCGGGCTCAAGAAGGAAGAGGCCAAGAAGGAAGACGGCCTCAGGTAGCGTTACCTGAACCGATATCTACCAAGGGGTACAGCGGAAAGTTCATGGTGCGTGTTCCACCGGACGTTCACCGCCAGCCGGCTATGCAAGCGGCAGAAGCCGGCGTGAGCCTCAATCGACTAGCGAGTGCGAAACTCAGCCATTGAAGGATGGGGCACATGAAGACATGGTTACCGATCCTGATCTATTTCGTCTTTCTCCTCCACAAGTCTCCCCACGGGCTTTTCAGAGGAAAATGCATTTTCCGTCCTCCGCCCACTCGGCTTCGATGTGCGGCAGGTGACGGAGGAGGTCTTCGCTCATGTGGGTCAGGATGAGGCGCTTGCATTTGAGGGCCTCCCTGTGCTCCATGAGGGTGCGGTAGTCCAGGTGGTATTTCATCTTCTTGTCGAAATAGTAGGCCTCGCAAATGAAGAGATCCGCCCCCCCTGCGACGGAAAAGAGGGTGTCGGTCCATTCCGTGTCCCCTGAGTAGGCAATCACCCTTCCGGCACACTCCACCCTTATCGCACAGGGCGGTGCCCCGCTGGCGTGGACCACCGGATAGGCGGTCACTTTCATGGGACCCAGGCCGAGAGGTTCTTCACCCGTGTACTGGAGGTAATCCAGGGGAAATCTCAGGGTCATCTCCGTGGATCCTGGAAAGAAGATTTCCATGGCGTCCCCGACCCTCCTTTGCGTTCCCTCCGGACCGAGCACTGTCAGGGGCCTGTTCCTTTTTGAGACGAGCTGCCCTTCCAGGAGAAAGAAGGGCAGGCCCCCGAAGTGATCTCCGTGAAGGTGGCTCAGCAGAATGGCATCAATCCAGACAGGGTCCACCCCCTGATGTTTCATGGCGGTCATGGAGGATGCCCCGCAGTCGAGGAGGAAGCGAAAGTCGCCCGTATCTACATAGATGCAGGGTTGAAGGCAACCCCCGCTCCCAAAGGCGTCTCCGCTTCCCAGGAAACGGACGGTGATCCCATTCATGGCGCGAAGTCTCCTTTTTTCAAGTCCCTCTGAACAGGGTCCGCAAGGGTGTTCGGCCCAGATCCTTGGCGCTGAGGGCGATCTGAAGCCCGGCCAGCATGTCTTCGAAGGGTCCGATGGTCCAGCACGCCTCCGCGGGCAGGGTCTCCACGGAGGGGCCTCCCTCATTGAGGGGGCAGATGTCCCTCATTTCCACCCGGCTCCCGTCAGGCTGAATCTCGATCCACCGCAAGGGCAAGCCCTGGGTGCGGCAGACATAAGGCCGGCGCTCGTAGATGCGGCAGGCGCCCGATTCGTCCAGGAAGGCACAGGCCCCTTCAGGGTGGGGCCGCCCCTTCAGGAGCAGTTCCTTGTGGTGGCGTCGGATATTACCCGCCTCAACCTCGAATACGGTGAGGCCGTCAACACAGCACCGGGTGCATCCGAGACGGCACTGAAGGCGGGCCGAGTGAACGGCCTGAAGACGGGCTACCTGCCGGTCTGCTTGAAGATAAAGCAGGGTGAGTGCTTTGAGGACCTTTTCCTTGATAGAGTTGCCCCCCCATGAAGACCCTTCACAAGGGTTCCACTCTACTCCCATCTCGCGGTATTGACAATTCCCGTCTTGGCGATCCATCGACCGATGGGAAACGGAATCCACCTGGAGGCTTGAAAAACACTTTGGGGCCTACCTGGTGGTACGCAAGCGAGTGCCTGCCTTTCCAGAAAATCCTTGACAGCCTCCGCAAAGCACGGTATCAATTGTCTCATATTCCAGACTTTTATTCCATAATGTGGAACAGATCCCGGTGAAGTCTCTACATAAGGTCCTCGATATCATTGAGGTGGTCTCGAAGGTGGGGAGCGCCGGGACCCGCCAGCTTTCTTCTCTGACAGGTTTTCCGCCACCCACCATCCATCGTATTATCTCCACCCTTGTGGAGAGGCATTATCTCAAGCAGGATCCCGTCACAAAGAAACTCTCCCTGTCGATCCGCTTCCTTGAACTGGGAACCGCCGTTCAACTGCAATTCAACCTGGCCACCGTGGCAAGGCCCCACCTCGAAAAACTCATGGAAGAGGCCAGGGAGAGTGTAAACCTGGCCATCCGAGACGGCGACCACGCGGTTTATCTCGAACACGTCCGAAGCGAGTACTCCATGCTCCAGCTCTTCACAAAACCCGGGGCCAGGGTACACCTTTACTGCACCGGGGTCGGCAAGATGTTCCTGAGTCTCTGGAGCGAGGAGGAGGTGAGGGCCTACCTGTCGCGGATCGAAATCCGCGCCAAGACGGCCCATACCCTGGTAAAGCCCGAGCACATCGTGGAAAACCTGTCTAAGGTTCGTGCGCAGGGCTTTGCCGTGGATGACCAGGAGACGGAAATGGGGGTCCGGTGCGTTGCCGCGCTGGCCCTGAATCATAAGGGAGAACCGGAAGCCGCCGTGTCCATCTCCGGTGCGGCCATGAGGATCACACCGGAGCGAATCCCTTTCTATGCGCGAATGGTAAAGGACTGCGCCCTTGAAATCTCCCGCGAACTGGGATTCAGGCCGGGGGAGCAAGCGATCTCAACTTCTTAGGGAAAGGAGCACGATTATGCCCAAGATGACCGCCATGGCAGCCGCTGCAAAGATCCTCCAGAGCGAGGGGGTGAAGCAGATTTTCGGAATTCCCGGGGCAGGCATTCTGCCCTTCTACCGCGCCTTGAAGGACCTCGGTACGATAAGGCACATGGTCACCCGTCATGAAGAGAGCGCCATCCACATGGCCGACGGGTATGCCAGGGCACTCGGGACGGTGGGGGTGTGTGTTGCAACCTCCGGTCCCGGGGCCAGCAATTTCGTGACCGGTCTCTATACCGCCCAGGTCGATTCCATCCCCCTTCTCGCCATCACCGGACAGAACGTGCGGGCCCAGCTTGACAGGGAAGCCTTCCAGGCCGTGAACATCGCCGAGATCGTCAAACCCGTCACCAAGAAGGCCTACTGCGTGAAGGACGGGGCCCTGGTCCCGTGGGTCTTCCGCGAGGCCTTCCGGATCATGCGGGAAGGCCGGCCCGGGCCGGTGCTCATCGACCTCCCCCTGGACGTGCAGCGCGAGGAGATCGAGTATGACCCAGAGACGGACTTTCCCCTGCCCATTCCCCGGCCCGCCCCGAATCCGAAGCAGGTGGAACGGGCACTGGACATGCTCCTGGCGGCAGAAAAACCGGTCATGCTTCTTGGAGGAGGCGTCATCGTCGCCGATGCGACCAGGGAGTTCGTGGCCCTGGCCGAGGCCCTCCAGGTCCCGGTGGTCAGCTCCTACATGGGAAAAAGTGGGATTCCCTGGAACCATCCCCTGATGGCAGGCCACGTGGGGATCCAGTGCAACACCCGTTCAGGGAACCGGGTCTTCCTGGAGTCGAACCTTGTCTTTGCGGTGGGCGCGAGATTCAACGACCGCCACACGGGGGACATCAAGGTGTACAAGGGAGACCGGAAATTCATCCATGTGGACATCGATCCGGGTCAGATCGGCAAGAACCTCATGCCGGACCTCGGCATCTGCGCCGATGCAAAGCTCACCCTTCAGGCCATGCTGGAGGAGGTGAAGCGCCGCAAGATCAAACCGAAGCCGGCCAGGATGGAGATCGCCCAGATCCGGGCCCAGATGGAGCGCAAGACCGACTACGACGGCATCCCCATCAAGCCCCAGCGGGTCTTCAGGGAGATCAACGAGTTCTTCGACGAGGAGACCGTCTTCGTGACCTGTATCGGCCTCAACCAGATCTGGTCCGGCCAGCTCCAGAAGGTCTCCAAACCCAGGCACTACCTGGACTGCGGCGGCGCCGGTCCGCTCGGGTGGGATCTTCCCGCCTCCATCGGGGCCAAGATCGCCCGGCCCGACAAGCAGATCGTGACCGTGGTGGGCGACTTCGGGTTTCAGTTCTGCATGGACGCCCTGCCGGTGGCGGTCATGTACAAGGTGCCGATCCTGGTCGTGGTCCTCAACAACGGTTACCTGGGGCTCATCCGGCAGGCCGAGAAGTACAACTTCGACATGGAGTACGAGGTGCAGATATGGTACGATAGTCTGCAATCGGCCCAGGCTGAAGGGGTGGTCAGAACCGCCACGGTGGGTGCAAAGCCCGGCAGGGGGAGCATCGATCTGGCGAGCACGGCCCTCGTCCCTGAAAACGAGGGAAGGGGTTTCGACTTCGTAAAATTCGCCGAGGCCTGTGGTGCCATGGGCGAGCGCGTAACGGACCCGAAGGAGCTCAAGGCCGCCTTTCAGAGAGGGATCGACGCGGGGATTCCCTATGTGGTGGACGTGGTAATGGAGAGGGACACGGACTGCTCCATGGGTCTCTCCATCGACAAGATTCGTGAGTTTGAGTAGGCCAAACCGGAGTCTGAAGCGGTGAGGCGGTCTGCGGGACCGTCGATGCGGAAGGGTGACGGCCTGGTAAAAAGTCCATCTGCTGCGTTGCGCTTCGTCTTTCGTCATTGCGGCGTACTTTGATGTACGCCTCATTCCTCAAGATTCGCGCGCCTTGCACCTGGAGCTTTTTACTGTGCCGTCAGTTTTGACGACTTTTTGCGAAGCCATCAAGGGTGCGGATGCGAGTAGGACTGCTCTACGGAAGAGACGGCCTGAGTGTGGACTTCCCGGACGACCTCGACGTGCATGTGGTTCGCAAGAACCCCATGGACCCGATTGCCGATCCCTCCCGGGCCGTCCGTAACGCGCTGGAGAACCCGGTTGAGAGCCCTCCCCTCAGCGCGCTCGCCCGCGGAAGGAAGAACGCCTGTATCCTCATCTGCGACATCACACGGCCCGTGCCCAACGGTACGATCCTTCCTCCCCTGGTGGAAACCCTCACGGCCGCAGGAATCCCGAGAGAGAAGATCCTGATCCTCGTGGCGACCGGCCTCCACCGTCCCAACGAGGGTGAGGAATTGAGGGAGATCGTCGGCTCGGACGAGATCTTCCGGTCCGTGCGCATCGAGAACCATTTCGCCAGGGACAGGGAAGCCCACGTGGATCTGGGCAGGACTGCGGGGGGTATCCCGATCATCATCGACAGGCGTTTCGTGGAGGCCGATCTCAGGATCGTCACGGGCCTGGTGGAGCCGCACTTCATGGCAGGGTATTCCGGAGGGCGGAAGGTCGTCGCCCCGGGGGTGGCCTACCAGGACACGATCCTGATGTTCCACGCCGCCCGGATCCTGGAGCATCCCAAGGCCGCCAATTGCGTGACTGAGGGGAATCCTCTCCACAACGAACAGGTGGAGATCGTCCGCACCATCGGTGGGGTGGTGGCCCTGAACACGGTGATCGACGAAGAGAGACGGTTGGGATTCGTCAACTTCGGGGAGGTCGAGGCCAGCCACTCCCGGGCCGTCGAGTTCATGAGGAGGCATGCCGAGGTCCGGTTGAATCGTCGTTTCAGGACCGTGGTGACCACCAGCGCAGGCTACCCGCTCGACAAGACCTACTACCAGACGGTAAAGGGCATGGTGGGGGTCCTGGATATCGTGGAACCGGGAGGGACCATCATTATCGCCAGTGAGTGCTCGGAGGGCATGGGCAGCCTTGAATTCGTGGAGGCCCAGCGGCTCCTCCGCAGGGTGGGGCCTGATCGTTTCATGTCCATTCTTGAAGAAAAGCAGATGGCCCTCATCGACGAGTGGCAGACGGAGATGCTGGTCAAGGCCCTGCGGGTCGCCAGTATCCAGCTTTACAGCTCCGGGCTTTCCGGGCAGGACTGGAGAGATATCTTCGTGGAGGCCGTGCCCTCCGTGGAAGAGGCCTTGCTGGCCAGTACCAGGGCCTCCGGAGACAAGGAGATCGCGGTGGTCCCGGAGGGACCGTATGTGATACCGATCTGCGAGGGATAAGACGAAGGGAGCACTGGAGTAAAGGAGTGCCGGAGTGATGGGCAACAAGAATGAACCCCGCCTCCCTCCCAACACTCCATGACTCCATCACTCCAGCACAACATTTCCAAGAGGGAGTTGTTATGGACAAGCAATCGTTGATCGAGCAGTTGAAGGCAGTCGTCGGCCCGGAACATGTGCTTTACTCCGACATGGACCTTACCCTGTACGGCTATGATGCATCGCTCGAAAAGGGAAAACCGGATGTCGTGGTGACACCCGGCTCGACCGAGGAGGTATCCAGGATCGTGGCCCTGGCCTACGCCCACAAGATCCCGGTCATCGGAAGGGGTTCGGGCACCAATCTGAGCGGTGGAACGGTGCCCGTCAGGGGGGGCATCGTGGTGCATTTCTCCCGGATGAACCGTATTCTGGAAATCGACATTCCCAACCGAACGGTGACTGTGGAGCCGGGGATCATCACCCTGGACCTTCAGAACCTGCTTCTCAAGCACGGCCTTGTCTACGCCCCGGATCCTGCCAGCCAGAAGGTGTCCACCCTGGGTGGGAACTTCGGGGAGAATTCGGGGGGGCCTCACTGCCTCAAGTACGGGGTCACCACCAACCACGTCCTGGGCGCAGAAGTGGTCCTTTATGACGGAACGGTGATCTGGACGGGGGGAAAGGCGCAGGACCACTCCGGCTATGACCTGACCGGCCTTCTAGTGGGGAGCGAGGGCACCCTGGGAATTGTGACCAAGATCATGCTCAAGATCATTCCGGCCCCGGAGGCGGTGAAGACCATGCTGGCTATCTATAACTCCATCGATGATGCAGGCAACACCGTGTCGGCCATCATTGCCGAGGGAATCGTGCCTGCCACCCTGGAGATGATGGACAGCCTCGTCCTCAAGGCCGTGGAGGAGTCCGTGCACGTGGGATATCCCCTGGACGCCGCGGCCGTGCTGATCATTGAACTGGATGGGATGGTGGACGGAATGGAACGCCAGGCCGACAAGATCATGGAGATCTGCAAGCGGCATAACGTGCGGGAGGTGCGGGTGGCCAAAAGCGAGGCCGAACGGGCAGGTCTGTGGGCCGGCAGGAAGGGGGCTTTTGGCGCCGTGGCGCGGCTGCGGCCGAGTTATCTCGTCTGCGACGGGACGGTGCCCAGGACCAAGCTTCCGGAAGTCCTGAGCAAGGTGATCGAGGTGGGCAAAAGATATGACCTTCCCATCGGGAATGTCTTTCACGCAGGGGACGGGAATCTGCATCCTTTGATTCTGTTTGACGAGAGGGACAAGGAGGATCTCGCCAGGGTTCACAGAGCCGCCACCGAGATCCTGAAGATCTGTGCAGATGCCGGTGGCACCATCAGCGGCGAGCACGGCATCGGGACGGAAAAACTCAAGGAGATGTCCTTCGTGTTCTCTCCGAGCGACATCGAGATGATGCGGAGAATCAAGGCGGCCTTTGATCCGGAGGACATCTGGAACCCGGGGAAGGTGATTCCTCCCAGGGAGGCGGCAACGGTCCACTGAGGACAGATGGGGGATTGTCGGTGTCCAAAATCAGTCCTGTTTTTTGATGGGAGGGTTGTGATTTCATCAACCTGCTAATCACCAAGTGGAGGAATGTCACGTGGCAGACTTCGAAGGGATCAGGAAAGAGCTTGAAGGCATAGCGGGCAGCGACCGATTAAAGACGGATGCGGACGTGCTGGCGAAGCACACCGTTGACGGGAAATTGCCCAAAGCGGTGGTTTTTCCCAAGGACACGAGAATGGTGGCGGAGATTGTCCGGTGCGCCTGCCGCTCGAATCTGGGCATCCTTCCGTGGGGGAGCGGCACCAAGATGTCGGCGGGACACCCGCCCGAGCGTATGGACCTGGTGATCGCCATGGGCCGTATGAACCACATGCTGGATGTGGACACTGCCAATCTCACCATCACCGTGGAGGCCGGTGTCAAGTTCAGGGATGTGCAGGCACGGCTGGCCACAGAAGACGATCGCTGTTACCTGCCCCTGGATGATTTGACCACCGAATCGGGGGAACTCATATGCTCGGAGAGGTCCCACAGCGGGTGCTTCCTGCCCCTCGACCCCTCCTTCAGCGACAGGGCGACCATCGGCGGCATTGTGGCCGCCAATTCGACCGGCCCGAGGCGGCTTCTTTATGGGCTGCCACGGGATCTCATCCTTGGCGTCCGTTTCGTCACGCCGGAGGGCGACATTGTGGGTGCAGGCGGGAAGACCGTGAAGAACGTTTCCGGATACGATATCTCCAAAGTGATGATCGGCTCGTACGGGAGCCTCGGGATTCTCTGTGAAATGACCCTGAGACTCCTTCCTTTGCCCGAGGCCATGGAGACCCTGCTGCTGTCTTTTGAATCCTTTTCCGCGGCTCAGTCCTTTGCCGGAGCCGTCCTGCAAACCAAGCTTCTTCCGGCGGCCCTGGAGGTGGCCAACGGGCCTGCATTTCGGAATATCCCCTTCAAGGGCGTATCCGTCGAGTTGAAGCCAGAACCCTATGTGGTGATGGTCGCCCTGGAGGCCGCCGGGGAGGCGGTGGAGCGTATGCGTAAGGAGATGATCCTCATTGGGGAGCGTTTTGGTGCGAAGGGGCATTCCCTTCTGAAGGAAGAAGGGCACCTGCTCTTTTGGCTGGCCGTAAGTGACCTCCAAGCTTCCCTGGGGGCCCGCTTCGGGGAACTCATCTCCCTCCGGCTTTCCTATCCGCTCTCCGAGTGGAAGGCCCTTTTCGAGTTTGCAGAGAACACGATCAAGATGGCCGGTCCGGAGTGTGGCATCCTGTGCCATGCGGGGAGCGGTGCGAGCCAGGTTCATGTGTTGCTGGAAAAGAACTCGGGCAAGGAAGCGGAGACAGCCAGGGCGGTCGCATCGATCCTTGCGCGATGCAGGGAACTGGGGGGCAATTTGGTGGTCCTCCAGGCACCGACAGGCCTGAAGAAGGGTCTTCCCGTGTGGGGCGAACCCGGAGCGGATCTCCTGGTCATGAAGAGGCTCAGGGCAAAGATCGATCCCCAGGGCCTCATGAGCCCCGGCAGGTTCGTCGTGGGGGCGTGAGGATTGACGAATGCGAATGACGAATGAAGAATGACGAATGAGGGATCGGAGGAGGTTTCACAATGAACATTGCGCAGCTACGCAAACTCTCCTATGACGAAGTCGCCAAGTGCAACAAGTGTGGTTTCTGCCTGCCCAATTGCCCCATCTATCTGGTTGAGGGAAAGGAATCATCCACTCCCAGGGGACGAAATGCCATTACCCGCGCGGTCATCGAGGGAAGGCTGGAGTGGAGTCCGGAGATCGAGAAGGCCATCTTCTCATGTCTGGGATGTGGGGCCTGCACAGCCGCCTGCTTCCCCAAGGTTCAGACCAAGGAACTGGTCTTCCGAGACAGGGAATGCCTGGTCGGAGAGGGGCTCTACCCGAAGATCGCCGACCGCGTGGCCCGTTTCCTCGAAGAGAAACACAACATCTCGGATGACGACAACGAGGAGAGGGGAGAGTGGAAGGAATTGATGGGCGACCTTCCCGAGGGGAAGATCGAGAAGGAGCGTGCCGAGGTCATCTTCTTTGTGGGATGCGTGGCCTCGTTCTTCCCCATGGCCCAGAAGATCCCCGCCAGCATGGCCCGCATCATGGAAAGGGCCGAGGTGGACTTCACCATCCTGGGAGGGGAGGAGTGGTGCTGCGGGTTCCCCCTGATCGGCGCAGGGATGCCGGACAGGGTAAAGGCCCTCATGGAGCACAACATGGAGAAGGTGGACAAGGTGGGGGCCAAGTCGATCGTCTTCACCTGTCCTTCATGTTACCACACGTGGACGCATCTCTACCGTCCTCCCGGCGTGAAGCTCTACCACGCGAGCCAGATGCTCGATGAGATGATCAGGGAAGGCCGGATCTCCCTCAAGGAGATCAAGGCCAAGGTGACCTATCACGACCCGTGCGATCTGGGCAGGAACAGCGGTGTATTCGAAGAACCCCGCCAGGTGCTCAAGGCCATCCCCGGTCTTCAGCTGGTGGAGATGGCCAGCAACCGGCAGCTGTCCACCTGCTGCGGCGGCGGGGGCAACGTGGAGATGGTGAACCCGGAGCTTTCGGCCAAGGTGGCCCAGATGAAGCTCCAGGCTATCGCCGATACGGGGGCGGACATGGTGGTTTCATCGTGCCAGCAGTGTCTGAGAACGATCGCCACGAGGGCCCGCCGTCAGAAGATGGACCTGGTGGTAAAGGACCTGACCGAACTCGTCCTGGAAGCCATGAATTGAAAGGAGCGGATTATGACGTTGAAATTCGGACCGAGAAGAGGGGTTTTCATCGATATCGGCAAGGAGCTCAGAGGCCGGAAGAAGACCCTTTCCGACAAGGAACTGCGGGTTTTCGAGACATTTGACCTCATCTATCGTTCCCTCTGCGCACTTCTTTTCAACTACGTGCCTACGTCCGGCCATCCGGGGGGATCGATTTCCTCCGGCCGCTTCGTGCAGGCGATTCTCTTCGATGCTATGGACTACGATGTGTCGGACCCGGATCGGGAAGATGCCGATCTGGTGTCCTATGCCGCCGGGCACAAGGCCCTGGGGCTTTACGCCGTTTGGGCCCTGCGCAATGAGATCGTCCGCATCGGGGCGCCGGAGCTTCTGCCCCACAACGAAGCCCTGCAATTGCGATTGGAAGACCTTCTGGGATTCAGGCGGAACCCGGTGACCAGAACCCCCCTCTACCTGAAGTACCATGTGAAACCCCTGGACGGCCATCCCACACCTGCCACACCTTTTGTCCGCCTTTCAACCGGCGCTTCCGGTGTGGGGGTAGCCAGTTCGCTGGGCCTGGCCTTCGGGGCACTGGATTACTACGGCGCGAGCGCCCCTTATGTTCATGTCGTGGAAGGGGAAGGCGGACTGACGCCGGGTCGCGTGAGTGAAGCCCTGGCTGCTGCAGGCACGGCCTCCCTCCAGAATGCGGTCCTGCATGTGGACTGGAACCAGGCCTCCATCGACTCCAATCAGGTCTGCCGCACCGGCGGGACCCCGGGAGATTATGTGCAGTGGACGCCTATGGAGTTGGCCTACCTTCATGATTGGAATGTGATCTACGTACCCAGAGGGATGGACTTCCAACAGATCTTTGCCGCCCAGCGACAGGCTGCCAAGATCCGGAACGGCCAGCCCACGGCGATCGTCTATCGAACGACCAAGGGCTGGAAGTATGGCATCGAAGGCCGTGGTTCCCACGGTGCCGGACACGGTCTGTGCAGCGCAGGCTTCTTCACGGCCATGGAGCCGCTGACCAGGAAGACCGGGATTACTCTGCCCCGCTGCGAGGGGGAACAACGCTGCGGGGCCGGAAAGGAAAGCGGCATTATGGAGGAGTGCCTGTGGGATGCCCTGACGGCCGTCCGTGAGGTGCTTGAGGGTCAAACGGAGATGGTCGGAATGCTGGCCAAGCGGCTGGTGAAGGCCCGGGAGCGACTGAACCGGAGGAAGCGAAGGCCCCGGAAAAATGCACCACAGGTCGGTGCAATCTATGCGCTGGCCGGGAAAGAGAGAAAGTCGATTCCGAAGGCCCTGCAGCTGGCGCCCAACAGCTCGACCACCCTCAGGGGTGAGTTGGGCCGCGTGCTGGAGGTTTACAACAAGGCGAGCGGCGGGGCCGTTTTCGTGGCGGCTGCGGATCTGCTCGGATCCACCAGCGTGAACACAGGGGCCAAAGGTTTCCCGGACGGTTACTACAACAGCCTCAACAACCCGGGCGCCCGCACCCTCTCCGTGGGGGGCATCTGTGAAGACGCCATGGCAGGCATCTTTTCGGGCATGGCCACCTTCGGGCACCATATCGGTGTGGGTTCCTCCTACGGTGCCTTCATCGCCCCGCTGAGCCACATTGCCTCCCGGCTGCATGCCATCGGCAACCAGGCCCGCCAGGCCATTGCCAAAGGGCCCTACAAACCGATCATCGTGGTTTGTGCGCATGCGGGCGTCAAGACCGGGGAGGACGGTCCCACCCATGCGGACCCGCAGCCCCTGCAACTGCTCCAGGAAAATTTTCCCCGTGGAACCATGATCACCCTCACCCCCTGGGACCCACAGGAGATGTGGCCTCTTGTCTCCGAGGCGCTTACCAAGCGGCCGGCCGTGATTGCGCCCTTTGTGACCAGGCCGAATGAGAGGATCGTGGATCGCAAGGCCCTGGGCCTGGCGCCCGCCACGGATGCCGCGACAGGTGTCTATGTCCTGAAGGCGGCCGAAGGAAAAAGTGAAGGCACCCTGGTGCTTCAAGGCAGTGAAGTGGCTTATGCCTTTGTGGAGGAGACCCTTCCGCTTCTGAAGCGGAAAGGGATCGATCTCACCGTCTACTATGTGACCAGTGCCGAGCTTTTCGACCTGCTGCCCGAGTCCCGGAGGGAACGGATCTTCCCTGCCAGTCGGGCTGATGAGGCCCTGGGGATCACCGGATTCACCCTTCCCACCCTCTATCGCTGGGTGAAATCGGAAAGGGGTCGCAAGATGAGTCTTTACCCCTTCAAGAAGGGGCATTTTCTGGGAAGCGGGCAGGCCCACATGGTACTCGCCGAAGCGGAACTGGACGGAGAGAGCCAATTCAGGGCGATCGTGGAGTATCTGAAGGGCTAGATCGGATATCAGTCGAGGAGCGCGCAGAGAGCGCCGAGGAATCTGTAATCTTTTTTGACGAAATCTGCTATGCTTTTTCCATGAGCAATATTCTTGTAATCGGGACGTGGAATACAAAAGGCGCGGAGCTGGAGTTTGTTTGTGATGAGCTTCTCAAAAGGCATCACAACCCGATCAAACTGGACCTGTCCTCGGAAAAAACCGGCGAGGACAGGGATACGGTCCTGGCCCGCACCGTGGAGACCGCCAGAAAAAGGCTGAAAACCATAGCAGAGAACCGGCTCATATCGGGTGTCCTCTCTGTGGGCGGTGGAACGAACCTCGGCATGACCCTCAAGATCATGGCGAAGATACCGCTCATGGTTCCAAAGGTTGTTGCCTCGACCATGATTGCCAACAGCCTGACCCTGCTCAGAAACCACAAAGACGTTGTCTATGTCCAGGTTCCGAGCGATTTCGGCTGGCTGAACCCGCTGAGCGAAGCGATCCTGAAAAACTGCGTAGCCCTTGTCACCTCCATGGAGGGAGGGATACCAAACCCTGACAGACCTGCTGTCGCCATCACGAATATCGGGATCACATCTTCCTGTCTTCCCGGTGCAAAGGCGTTCTGGGATGAGAAGGGATACTTTTTGGTGCCGTTCCACGCCATTGGTGAGAGCACCATGGCCATGGCCGAACTGGTCGACAAAGGTTTCTTCAAGGGCGTGCTCGATCTGACCCTTCACGATATTCTCGACCACCTTGCCGGCGGTTCCTATGGCAGGTTGGACGAGAGCAGGCTCTACTCCTATCTGGCCCAGGATCTCCCTGCGGTCATGGCCCCCGGCGCCATCGACGTGATTGCGTACGCCCCCGATGGAGGCCCTCTGCCTCGCGCCTTTGCCGGTAGAAAAGCATACAGGTATGACTTCAGATGGTGTTTCTCTGCGAGCGTGAAGGAGATCGTCAAAGTGGCAAGATGGATCGGCTCCGTCTTTGACAAGACGCGCCCGAAGCATACCCTCCTCCTTATACCGCGTGGCGGTTGGTCAGCAATCGGGATGCGAGGCAGCGAATTTTACAGCGCAGAACTGATTGAAACGTTCAGGGAGCAGATGTTGAAGCGCTGGAGTGCAGACTACATACTGGACGTTGATCTACCGCTTGACGACCCCCGCTTTGCGCGACTTGCGAGTGAACACCTCTTTGATCTGATGCAGAAAAAATGGGGAAGGTGATAGGTGATCAGTCCTTTTCTGGGCTCAGACTATAGGGGATCTTCCCGTTCGAACCCCCATTGCCAGCCTTGCCCTTGTCGCTGTGATGGACCCATGCTAGCATAAAGCATAAGCCGACTCAAAGAAGCCTGCATCCCCCATTCGGGTGATGGACGGCGGTACCACATGTCGGGGCCAGCCCCATTTGACACAGATCGTTGTTGCTTGACAGGCAAGCCGCACTCCTCTCTTGCACCCACCGACCGGAAGAGATTAGACCTTGGATCGAATCGTTGACAACACTATACTAATTTGTATATTATCATAACGGATGTTGTGGATCTATGGAAGGAGCAGGGTTCCCCGGCGAGAAAGGGCATTTGGTGAAGAATGTACCAGGAAAGAAGAATCAGCCAATCTGAACTGCTTCAGTTGCTGCTGCTCGACAATCTGTACTCCCAGTCCGGATCCGAGAGGATTGTCTTCCAAGGGGGCACTGCGCTGAGGTGGGTCTATGGGGGCATGCGGTTTTCAGAGGACCTTGACTTTGTCTCCGATCTCACGCGGGAGGAAATTGAAACGGTTCTGGCAAAGGCCTATGCGCAAAACGTGAAGTCTTGCATTGCACAGTTCGGCCGGTGCTCAGTTGAGCAGCAGGTCAAGGATTCGAGGAGGTCCGCTTACAAGACCCTGTTCATCTGTCGACCGGAAGCGCAGCGGGAACGAATTGCCGTTCGGCTGGAGTTTGAAATGCTTCAGATGGATCAGGAACCGAAATACGAGCGCTTCGTGCTGAGAGATTTGCCGCAGGTAGCAGGATTGATTGGCGGCGGAAGACTCGTGCTGCCGTACACCAGCAGCATCGTCCTGGCGGAGACGCCCGAAGAGCTTCTGTCAGACAAAATCAGAGCACTCCTTGAGAGAAAGTATTTGAAAGGCAGAGATATCTTCGACATTTGGTGGATCGTAGACCGGATGGGGGTCCAGGTTCGCTGGCCGGTTGTGCGGGCGAAACTCGCCATGTATCAGACCCGCTTTACACTGGCGCGGAAGGGCGATTACTTCCAGACCGAGGAGGCCGCCACGGCGATGATCCGGGCACTGGATTCTGATTTGGGCCGCTTTATCCCACAGAATATCATTTCCGTGTACCAGAAGGACAACTTCCGGCCTTTCATTCATGCGGTCAAAGAGGTCACCCGTGAACTCTGGGATCAAGGAATGAGGGAGTACTTTGAAACCGACGATCGATGAACGATCCACCCTGAAGCGAATCAAACTGCTTCCCACCCTTTTTCGCAAGCGGGATGTTGAAAAGGTAGCGCCCCATGCAGCAATTTTCTTATCCCGCGCCCGCAAGAAGGGGTTGGTGCATCGGCTGAATCGGGGGAATTACGTCAACTCGTTTCTGCGCGGGTTTCCACGGGTGGAAGAGGTCGCTTGCTTCCTGCGGCCGCCGTCTTACATTACGGGCGAGTGGGCCTTGAACTACCATGGAATCACCACCCAGTCGCCGGTTGTTTGCATGGCAGCTACATTGGGCTCGGCCGTAGGGAGGCACCACAGGGTTGAGTATCAGGGCATCACCATTGAGTACTCGAAAATCTCGCCAACCCTTTTCTTCGGGTTCACCGGAATCGACCAATTCTACATGGCCACACCGGAGAAGGCCATTCTGGATACGTTCTATTTCAGAAAGACCCTTCCAACTCCGGATGAGTTTGAATTGGAGCCTGTGAACATGGATTCCTTGAAGGAAATGGCCCGGAAATATCCTCAGACCGTAATGAAAGGGGTCGCTTCGTTGCTCTCGTAGAGGTGTGCGTCCAGGGTGAGAAAGCTCGTATTGCGGTGCTGAAGAAATTCTTGGGAAAGGCAACCTACTTGCCATCGAAAAACGCATCACAGGGCCGATTCAAGGGGGCAGTTGGGCAATGTTCGACCCGACATCAAATGCTCACCGTGGCCCCATTGCTTCCCCTTTTCCAAACAAGCCCACCACCGAAACAAAGCCTCCATGAGATACTGACATCTTGACCTCACTCTTGATCTACCTGCTTACTTTTGACAGACTGCTTGAGGTCGCGGCGCGGGGAGAAGGACTGATTCGCGCGTTACCCGGGGCCGGGCCACCGGATGATGGTCGAGAAGAGAGATAGCACAACTGAGGCTTCGGAGGAGATCCGTGCGGCAGACGAGACATGAAGGGCGTATGGGTAACCCCACACGCCCTTTGTCTCCTTTGTTTCCACTGAATACTCTATGCCTCCCTACACGAACGTGGCCGTCACCTCCCCCAGAGTGGAGAACTTGGCCACGTATGTGGAACCCTTCTCGATCGGCAGGATGGGCGTGAGGGTTCCCGTCATCACGATCTGCCCGGCCTCCAGCCCCTTGCCACGGTCGGCCAGTTTGCCGGCCAGCCATGCCACGGCGTTGGCCGGATGCCCCATGGCGAGCGCACCTGTGCCTTGGGCCAGATCCTTTCCGTCCTGGGTCAGGATCACCTTCTCATTCAGAAAATCAAGCTCATCCGCCGATTTCCACCCTCCGGAGAGTACCACGCGCGCGGAAAATCCGTTGTCGGCAAAGAAGTCGTTATAGGGACATTTCCAGTCCTTGATCCTGGCATCGCAGATCTCAAAGGATGCGGTCACGCCTTCCGTGGCCTGGACGACCTGCTCCGTGCTGAATCCTTTCCCCTTTAGGGGGGCCTTCAACTTGAAACAGATCTCACACTCGATCTTGGGGGCGATGAGGTCGCTCATGGCCACCTTCACCCCGCTCTTCAGCAGCATGGTGTCCATGAGGTAGCCGTAAGTGGAATCCGGCAGGCCCATCTTTTCCCGCACCGCCAGGTTGGTGAAACCGATCTTGTAGCCTGCCAGTTTCTCGCCGGCCTGGATACGTTTCTCAATGTTTCTCTCACAGATTCTGTGGGCATCGTCCAGGGAGAGACCGCCTGGAACCAGGTCCGAAACGGGGCCTATGGGTTTTCGTGCCTTTTCCGCATCGACAAGAACTTGCATTTCCTTTTCGAAAGCCATGATTTCCTCCAATTCGAAATTTGAAATTCGGTGACTTGAAATTCGGAAGAAAAACCGTCTTTTTTCATTCCCCCAATTTCAAATTTCCAGTTTCTGATCCCGATCACCCTACCACCGCCTCGATACGCACCTTCTCCCCGTGCCCGACTTTCTTGAACACGGTCGAATCGCCCTCGATCTTTCCGAACACGTTCACGGGACTGGCGGCCCTGGGTTCGTTCCCGCGGCTTGCAGGTGTGCGGCCGAAGAAAATGCAGAATCCGTGGCCCGGAGGCCAGTAGCCCAGGTCCCCCATCTCCACCACGTCATTTGCATCCGGCGCCTGCTCCAGATTCACGGGGATGCCGAAATAGACCTCGTCCCCCCAGGTATTGCCCGGAGCCTCTATGGGCAGGATCGCATAAATGGCATCGGCTGTTGCGTTGTCTATCAGGACGGCTGTCGCAGAGACGCCGCC
>JAFGPH010000669.1 GCA_016926135.1 Deltaproteobacteria bacterium | reverse complement strand
TGAGAGGGAAACACCATCTCTGGCCGCGAGTCTTTCTATGGCTGCGTAAAGGGGCTTTTCGAGGACCACGTTGATTCTGGGGTTCTTGACCGGCATCGTCTCTCACCTCCATAGGAAGTGTATCACTTCCGACGCACCTCCTCAAACAGCTCATGGCTTCCGGGTAACTTCCTTGACAGATGTGGACTTACTTCGGGATCCGCGGTTTGCCCTTGGAGAAGACATTCGCTGCGAGACGTAAAGGGGGAAACCTTGACTTCCCATTGCCCGAGACGGAAAGCTTTTGTGAAGTAAGAATCGGGACGGAGACCCAATGCGGATAGCGTCAAAAAGACAGGTAACCATCCCCATGCGCATCAGGGGAAAAATGGGCCTCCTGCCCAACGCGGAAGTCGAGTTCCTGGTAGAGGGGAAAAAGGTCATCCTGCAAAAGGCCAGGGAAAAGAACAACCGAGGCAGGGAAATGTGTAAATTGATTCCACTTTGTGGAAATGGATTACATCCTTCATGGGCGGCCGCCTACACACCTTTCAGTCTTGCTTTCTATTCTACATCATTTAAGGTAAAGGGATCTCAATGCAGTATATTGGCATGAGGATTGCTCATCATTTTTCTGGACTATTGTTTCTACAGTTGCCAACCTGAAGCAAAGTGGGTCTGGGAGAGCCAGGAAAGAAAGCAGGCATGCTTCGGTCCTGATGCTGTCGCTATCAGGGTGACTTTCGATCTCGCACGTCAACCCCGTAGCCCTCGACAAGGGGGGGACATGAATAAAGCAATGGTGATTTTACCGTGAAAATACACCCCCCTCACCCCGACCCTCTCCCCCCACTTGGGTGGAGAGGGGGATTTTCATCCTCGAGGATGGCGAGAAGTAGTAACCTGATGGCGATTCCGCTCCCGTTCCCGAACCCTCCACCATGCTCCTTCTTGGTTCCGGACTGGCGAGCCTGGCAGGGTTCAGGAGAAGTTTAAGGAGAGGCCCGGTGAAGCATCGCACGAGGAATACCGCCGGAATCAACCAGTTACCCAATGAGGGGTGAAAGGATATGTCCGCTGACCGTCGCAAGCATGAAAGAAAACCGGTAGAGCCCCTGTATTGTTCCGTGGAATCCTTGTCCGGGGGGTGGTGTTGTGGTGGAAAGATAAAGGATATGTCTGAAGGTGGCATGGGGCTAGAGATGCTGAAGGTCCCTACACTGAGAGATGAAATGGTGTTATATATGATCGAGGAAGGAGGGACACAATCAGTCAAAAAGGCCTTTGTCGCCTGGGCGAGGCAGAAAGCACCCCCTGGTGTGAGCACACTGGTAGGGCTCCAGTTTGCCCAAAGCTGTTGTTGAAACAGGTAGTCTTCTGGAAGTTCCCCAATAGATTACTGAAGCTAATGACTCTTACTCGGATCCGGATTGGCGACCTCGGCACGGTTCAGGAAACGGTTTAGAGAGAAGCGAACCAGCCAACGAATCGACTTATGGGAGGAAGCTCAATGATGGACAACCCGCCAGAGAAGGACCGAAGAGGGGGTCAAGATCGTCGTTCTCAGGGTGATCGCAGACAGTATTTCGATCCCGGATACACCGGGGAGGAGAGAAGGAAGAACCAGGATAGAAGGCTGGCAGAAGAGCGAAGGGTCATGGTCGAGATCGACCGGCACTTCTCGCACCTCTGAAGCATAAAAATCCTGCGGGCAAAATCCTCAAGAGGGGACTGGGAAAAAGGGAGATGGAAGCCTCGCTCACGGAGTCGTGAAGCGAAGCGAGAACGCAGGCCCCCTGCTTCGCGGTCTCGAACGAATCCCGGACAGCAGCGGTCTTAGTCTCCCGCCGCAACCTCCACGATGCCGCAGAGCCTCTTCGCGTTTCGCTGTTTCTCCTTCAGATCGACCAGACGGGAGATCATGATCCGCTGGGCTTGCGGTGAACCGGCACCGTGCATGGATTCGGTGAGGTATCCCACGGCCGCGGACCCGAGGGTCAGGTTTTCGATCAACCGGAGAATGCGCATCCTGTGCTCTGTCGGCACATCGCTTCGCCCCCTGAAACATTTTTCCAGCCATTTGCCGACCACGGGCGACCTCAGGTCTTCTTCCGACGGCAACGTGACCATGAGACCTCCGGCAATATCCTGGGCAAGCCTGGCCATCTCGTAGGGAAACCGTGTGACATTCTGCTTGTGAACATTCGCGAGAAGGGGATCCACGTAATAGGTTCCGCTGGGCCTCCTGTGCCCTTCGGCGGCGCAGGCAATGCAGCCGCAATAGAGGGTCTCGTTCAGGTGGTTCATTTCGACGATCTTGTCCTTTACGTGGGAGGCTCTTTCCACACCGTTATATTCGGCGACGGTCTGGGCCGCTCCGATGAGCACATCCCCGACCCCCACCTTGCAGGCGTAGCTCTGACGGTGATAGGAGGCAAACAGCTCCACCAGCGGGCCGGCAAAATCGTATTCCCTGAACATGAACACCCTCTCCCAGGGGACGAACACGTCGTCGAACACGATCAGCGCCTCGTGCCCGCCAAAGCGGATATTCCCCTGGTCAAGCCTGCCCTCTTCCAGTTTCCGCGTGTCGCACGACTGCCGGCCCACAACGTACGTGATGCCCGGGGTATCACTCGCCACGGCAAAGGAAACCGCATAATCCCTGTCTTCCTCCCTCATGGAGATCGTCGGCATCACGATGACCTCGTGGGAGTTTACGGCACCCGTCTGATGCACCTTGGCACCGCGCACGACGATCCCGTCCTTCCGCTCCTCCACCACCCTCAGAAACATGTCGGGATCTTCCTGCCGATGGGGCGGGAGAGACCGGTCGCCCTTGGGGTCCGTCATGGCCCCGTCACAGACCAGGTCGTTTTCCTGCACATACTCCAGGTACTTCAGGAATCGCCTGTTATACCGGGTACCGTATTTCTCATCGATGTCATAGGTCGTTATGGAAAGCGCGTTGAGGGCATCCATGCCGACGCAGCGCTGGAAACAGCAACCGGTGTGAGCGCCCATGAGTCTGCCCATCTTGCTCTTCCTGACCAGGTCCTCTACACTCTGGTGCACATGGGTGAAACGGTTGATCTTCTGCCCGGTCAAATGGGACCTCGCCGTCATGACGCCCTCGAATTTGGGACTATGAGCCATCCCATAGGTCAGGGCGACGGCATGGAGGGA
>JAFGPH010000668.1 GCA_016926135.1 Deltaproteobacteria bacterium | reverse complement strand
TCCCCGGCTCGATACCCGCGTCAAGGAGGAGGTCTCTCTCGGGGATGAGACCCACGGAAAAGAGCACCGTGTCGCAGGGCAACATGCCTTCCCTGCCCGTGTTGTTGTCGCGATACCGGATTGCTTCCACCCGATCCCTGCCGATGATCTCCAGGATTTCATGCCGGAGAAGGAGGGGGATGGCGAAGTCTTCCAGGCACTGGATCCTGTTGCGCACGAGGCCTGAAAGGTGGTCCAGGATCTCCAGCACCGCATGGACCCGGGCCCCCTCCAGCGTCATTCTCCTGGCCATGATCAGGCCGATGTCCCCGGAGCCGATGACGACCACCTCCCGGCCGGGCATGACCCCGTAGATATTCATCATCTCCTGGGCCAGGCCGGCCGTGTAGATCCCGGCCGGACGCGATCCCGGCACGGTCAACATCTCACGGGTCCTCTCCCTGCAGCCGGTGGCGACCACGATATTCTCGGCAGAAACGGTGACCTCCCCCTCCGGGCACACGAAGGTGACCTCTTTCTCCGGCGTGAGGCGATGGACAAAACTGCCCGTCTTCGCCAACGCGCCGCTCCGCTCGAAAAGCCGCCGGTAGCGATAGGCGTACTCCGTGCCGGTGAGCTCTTCCCTGAAGTATTTCAATCCGAACCCCACGTGGATGCACTGGTTCAGGATACCGCCCAGCCGGGTCTTTCGCTCCAGGAGAAGAACCCTCTTCATCCCGGCGGAGGCGGCGCCCACGGCCGCAGCCATGCCGGCCGGTCCCCCTCCGATGACAACCATCTTATAGTGATCCTGAATCGTCATATCCGTCCAGCCTCACTCACCCCTTCCACGGCCATCACTATCTCCGAGCCCTTTCCCCTTTTGGTGACCTCCTCGTAAGGGATGCCCATCTCTTCGGACATGATCTGGATGATCTTCATGGTACAGAAGGCCCCGTGACACCGTCCCATCTGGCTGCGGGTGCGGAACTTGATCCCGTCCAGGGTCCTGGCGCCCCGCCGGATCGCCTCCTTGATCTCCGCCTTGGTCACCAGTTCACAACGGCAAACCACCTCCCCGTATTCCGGATTGGCGCGGATGAGGGCGTTGCGCTCGGCAGTGCCCTGCAGCCGGAACAGGGGAATGGCGGTTCGTCGCGCAACATACCCCTTTCGTGGCACAAAGCTCACCCTCGGAGAAAGCATGTTCACCACGTACTCGGCAATGGCCGGTGCGGCGGTGAGCCCGGGCGACTGAATCCCCACGATATTGATGAATCCTTCCCTGTCTTCCTGAATGTGGAAGTCGCCGTCTTTTGTGGTGGGTCTGAGTCCGGCAAAGGAGGCCACGATATGGTTTTTCCGGATTGAGGGCACGATCCTGCGGATGCTCTTCAGGACGGCTTCTTTGCCCCCTGAGCTGGTGGTGAGGTCCTCCCGGTCGGGGACTTCCTCGGCCGTGGGGCCGATCATGGTGTTGCCGTCGGCCGTGGGAATGACGAGGATACCCTTGGTGTCTTTGCGGGGCACCGGAAAGATGATCCTCTGGGTGAGCCTTCGCGCGTGTTTGTCCAGGATGAACTCCTCGCCTTTCCACGGGACGATGCGGGGGACCTCGATGCCCGCCATGCGGGCGATCTCGTCTGCGTAGAGGCCTGCAGCGTTGAGGATGTTGGCGGATTCGTAGATGACCCCTGACGCGGTCACCTTCCAGCCCTGCCGCGTTGCCTCGACGGCGGTCACCCGCCTTTCGCAGTGAATCTGGACACCGTTCGCGGCGGCGTTCTCGGCCATGGCGTAGATGGTCTCATAGGGGTTGATCACGGCTGCCGTGGGCCCGAGAAGGGCCGAGTCGATTTCCCCGGAGAGGTTGGGTTCATTCCGACGGACCCACCCTCCATCCACGATCTTGATGCCGGGGATCAGGAGTCTCTGCCCGTTTTCTTTCATCTCTTCCAGGGCTTGCCTTTCCCCTGGGAAGGCGACGACCAGTTCTCCCGTGGTTATGAAAGGGAAATCCAGGGCCTTTGCGAGTTCCCGGTAGAGATCGTTGCCCCTCACGGCAAGTCGTGTCTTGAGGAACCGCGGGTCGCTCTGGAAGCCCGTGTGGACGATACCGCTGTTGGCCTTGGACACCCCGAAGGAAAGCTCTGCCTCTTTCTCGAGAAGGACGACCCGAAGCCGGTACTTGGCCAGTTCATGGGCGAGGGAGGCACCCACGATCCCGCCGCCGATGATGAGAAAGTCATACCTCAATCCCGCTCTCCTTTTCCTGAAAAAAACCCTGATAGACATGCCGCCCCCTTGGGGCATCCATCTCTATCAGGGCTTTCTCTGTCGTCTCAAACCCTGGAAGGCTCAGGATGATGATTCCCGCCGCCGCTTGCAGCTTCTGCAATGGCACCTATCGTAGACAGTCCGGATGTGATTGTCAATGGTTGGCTATTCACGACTGGTTTTCAGCTCTCTGTTTTGCCTTGACCCCCATGCCTGCAACTCATTAGAGTAACATATTGGTGTCCAAAATCGGTTTTCGCTCTGGGCATGGGTGTCGTGATTTCAATCGTGTGCTTCGAGAGGAGTGGGGTTTCTGTGGAAAGGTGAGCCGTGATTGGCGTGCAGGCAGAACTTCGGGGCATTGCCTCTGCTACGTTCGCTACGCCGTCCATGGCTTCGCTCACTGCGGATTTCGGCCCTTGCGCTCTCCTGCTCCAGGGCCGAAATACGCCGCAACCGGCAATACCCCTCGC
>JAFGPH010000667.1 GCA_016926135.1 Deltaproteobacteria bacterium | reverse complement strand
GGAGTGATGGAGTATTGGAGTGATGCCAAACGAGTCCTTCCTTCACACCCGGTGCCCCAGTACTCCAATACCCAACTGTTCCACTATTCCATGACTCAGGTCTTGCTCGTTCCTGCAGAGCGCACTGTCTCTGACGTCTCCCACGAAGCAATGTGCAGGTCAGACCAACCTACCTCCCGCCGACTCTGGGCCAGGCTGCCGACCCTTCCTTGCCTTTTCCCCTGCGACCGAACGGGCAGACCTTGATGCAGATCCCGCAGATGGGCACGCCGATCTCCGGAAGCTTGGCAAACTCGACGGCAACCTTCTCCACGCAACGGGAGAAGTGCAAAGCTTCATTGCGGTCCGAGTAATGATCTTGGGTGGGCACCCCCTTGATCGCCCCGGCCGGACAGGCGTCCCGGCAGAGGGTGCATGATCCGCAACGATTCCGGATGGGATTGTCTGTCTGCAGGGGCGCTGTGGTAAGGATCGTGACGAGTCGCACCCTCGAACCGTACCGAGGGGTGATGAGAAGCAGGTTCTTTCCCTGCCATCCCAGGCCCGCCATTCGCGCAACCGCCTTATGGCTGATGGCGGCATACCAATTCTCCCTGTCCAGGACCTGGGAGGCTGGGATGGGGAGACTCGGGAAGCTCTCTCCCTGGAGGGCGACGGCCGTGCGGAGGGCAATCTCGTCCAGGAGCCTGTTCGCCGTCTGGTAAACGGTATTGTATATGGGCGTGGGACGCTCCTCGATTCCTTCAAAAACCGCGGCCGGAATCTGGATCGCCACGGAGATGGCCCTCGAAAAAGGCTCCAGAAGATTGGGAGGATCCAGCCTGAGGTCTTTCAGAGCCTGCACGTCGGCAACGCCGACCAGGTGCGCACCGAACCCGAGAATGGCTTCCTTGATCCTGTCGGTCTCCTTGCGACCCATTTCTCTTTTCTTCATCCTTGTCTCCTGCCTGAAGGAACGAGCGTGTACTTGTGCACCATGTGATGGGGATGGTACGATTCCTTCGCCTTCCTCAGCCCTTCGATCCCCAGGTCCTGTTCGCGGTTAATGTACTTCATGTGGGACCATGCGTTCCGGCAGAAGAGCTGGTTGATCGCCGCGTAGAGGCCGGGAATGTCAGGGTTGGCCTTCTCGATATGGATGACCGCCGTCTCCTCGTTCAGCTCCTCACCCAGGGAAAAGGCCTCCACCTTGCCGGCCATCACGATGGCTCCTCCATGGTAGTCCAGTTCCCCCCATCGGGTAAGGGCCTCCCGGACGGCGAAGTCCTCGGAAAGAAGACCGGGACTTTCCACGCACTCCCTCATCCTGCACCATTCTTCCTGCATGTCCAGGAAGCACTCCACCAACTCCGTATCCAGATGCCTGTATTCAAAGTCATGGCTCTTGATGAATTGGTTGAGATGGTTCTTTTTTCGATGATACTTTCTGCCCGAGAGGGTAATCAGATCATTGGCGAGATACACATAGTCGCTGTTGTTGAGGTCAAGTTCGACGAAGTACCGCCCCGGTGCCGCATATCTTCGGGCATTCTCCTCATCCACACGGCAGATCCGCACCTCGGTGGTGAGTTCTCCGAGTTCCCGGCAGAGGGCTTCAAGGGCCGCGCCCTTGTCACCCTTTCCCGAGGGGAAAAGACCAAAGGGTTCCCTGCCTTCAGGCCGGAGGATGACCAGGAGGCAGCCCTCCCGGACTCGCCATAGAGGGCGATGCTGATGTCGCCACATAAAGAGGTTTGTGAAGGTGAGTTCCGAAACCATAGGGGGATCCAGTCGCAGGATCTCGTCAAAGACCTCCTTGTCCTCGAATTCGATGGGTTTGAAACGGTCGCTCCTCATCCTTTTCCCTTGGCGGGCCGCTGAAGAACCCCCATCTCCCCGCGGTAGAGGGATCCAGGGACCTGCATTTCCCCTATCCCCCTTTATGAAGGGGGAAGCTTTTGCCCCTCTTTCGTAAAGAGGGGGAAGGGGAGATTTGTCTTCCTCGATATCGCATCGCATTTTCATCTGTCAAGGATGCTCCACTCTCATCGAGGCGTGAAATACCGTGGTGACGGATGGATACAATCTGCTGCTATCCTTTGTGTTTGTTGGAGCGAGCATAGGTCAAGGGCCAATGTGTGTCAAGCGACCCCGGGGGTGGAAGTCTCTTGCTCTTTTCTTGCGCGGATCAGGGCGGGCGCCATTCCATCCCGTTCCTGGCGCAACTGGAGCAGCACGACGGCCGTGATCACCAGCGCCCCACCGAAGATCTGGAGAATCTCCAGGGTCTCTCCCAGGAGGAGGAAGGCCATGCCGCCTGCGGATATGGGCTCCAGGGTCGCGGTGATACTCGCCCTGGTGGAGCGGATGTAATTGACACCGACAAAGTAAAGGCCGAAGGGCAGGATCGTGCCGACCACGCTGATGTAGAGAATCCATCCCCACTGGTGCGGGGTGAATCCGGCCGTCACGTAGTGAAAGGGCGTATAGACGACATGCCACGAGAGGGCTGCAAATACGAGGGCATAGAAGAGAACCGTCCATGGTCCGTAGCGGTGCATGCCCCTCTCCCCCAGCAGGCTGTACCCTGCAAAAAGCACGGACGAGAGCAGCCCCACCAAAATACCCGCACGGTTCATCTGGAGAAGTTCCAGATTGTACCCCCCCACCACAAGGTAGCATCCCGCGAATGAGAGAAACAGGGCCAGCACCTTGGGAAGGGTGAGGCGTTCCTTCCAGAACCAGATGGAATAGACGGCTACAAAGATGGGGGACATGTACTGGATGAGAATGGCCGCAGCGACCTGGATCTTGCTGATGGTGTAAAAATAGGTCCCCTGAACCGAGGCCATGCCGACGCAGCCGAGGACAAGGAAATATCCCAGGTCCCTGATCCGAATACGGAGGAGCTTCCTGGAACAAACCGCCAGAGCCAGGGCCATCAGCAGGGACGAAAGGGTGGTCCTGATCTGAACGAGTTCAAAGGGGGTCATCCCTCCTTCGAAGAGGGCCTTTCCTGCCGTCCCCGAGGAGGCCCACATGAGCGCTGCCGCCGCGACGCAAAGATACCCCTTTGCAGGATTCAACGGTTCCCCTCCGCCGTCTGTCGGCAATCGGTCTCGGCCGTGAAGGTGATCAGGATCGTCGCCAGTACGGACCATCCCACGATGAGCGCGAATGCGGACCGGTAAGCCCCCAGATCGTAGACACGCGCCCCGTTGGCCATAGCCCCCTTCCAGCGGGTGTCCAGGACCCAGCCTATGAGGGGTTGAAGAAGCATGGGGCCCATCATGTAGCCCATGTTGCAGACCCCCGTGACGGTGCCTGAAAGCCGGGACGGCACGGATTCCTTGGCAAAAGAGAACCCGATGATGACCACGCTGGAGGCAAAACCGACCACCATGACGAGGCCGACCAGGGACCACATGGGCAGCCCCGGCACATAAAGAAGAAGGGCCCATCCTGCGCATGCGAAGAGGCACCCCCATGCATAGAGGGGCTTCCTTTTGCCGATCCTGTCCGAGAGGGCGCCCAGAACCGGTCCCCCGAGCGCCCAGGCCACAAGGAGCGTGGAGGTGACGGCCGCGCTTTGGGCCGGTGTCAAACCATAGTGGGTCGTCAGAAAGGGCACCCCCCAAAGTCCCGCAAAGGCCAGAACAGGTCCCACGATCCCGCTCGGTACGATGGCAAGGAGCCAGGTGTTCCGGAAGCGAAGCACGGTCCCTATTCCGGAAAGCACCGGACCGTGGGAACGGCCCCCTGTCGGAAAGACCGGGGCATGGCTCCTGAATCCTCTTTCTTCCGGATCATCACGAACCATGGACCAGATGGCCAGTCCGATAAAAAGCGTTACCGCGCCGGAGACACCCATTACGGGCCGCCAGCCGAAAAGATCCACCAGAAGGCGCAGCGGCACGCCCGCGGATACCGCACCCCCCACCCCCACAAAGAGTGCCAGTCCATTGGCAAAGGCAAACCGGTTCGCCGGAAACCACTGCATGGTCAGCTTCAGCAGGGCCACCCAGGCCACCCCCACGGAAGCGCCGATCAGGAGCCTGCCCGCATAAGCGAAAACCATGGACGGGGCCGCGGCAAACAGAAAGGTGCCCAGAGTGGCAACCAAGGCACCGGCGCTCAACAGTCTCCGCACGCCCCAGCGGTCAACGAGGACACCGGTAGGGATCTGCATGGCCACGTAGCTGTAGAAATAGAAGGCCGAAAGGTTGCCCAGGGCGGCTGCTCCGATCCGGAAATCGATCATGAGATAGTCGGTCATCACAGCCGGTGCCACGCGCTGGTAGAAACCCGTAAAGTAGAAGGCTGCGCCCAGCCCCCAGCACAACCAGGCAAGATAGGCCGGAGCGTATGCTCCTGTGTTGGGATCTTTCACGGGGCCGCAGCATATCGGAAAGGACGCCCCATTGTCACCCCTAAAGTACCCCGTTCCTAAGCGTTTCCGGGAACGACCTCTCCGCCACCTGAATCATCCGGCACCGGCGAAGATGCTGAAACTCGGTATCCGGTTAGAAACGGATATCATCCTTCTGAATACCTGGCCCGTGATTGTAATGATTGTCTGGGATACCTGATTGGATATGGCCGCGAAACAGGGTATTATTATGAAGAATGCTCGACATTTCGGAAGGGGACTGAAAATCGCCACTGATTTGGGAAATCCTAAGCCTTCGATTCCCCGGTTTCCCTCTGAGGATTCGGCCTTCTATTCCTCTTCCTCATCCAGAACGATGTCGTCCCGCTCGTACTGGGCGTCCCTCAGCTCGTGGGCCTTGGCCACCTCCTC
>JAFGPH010000666.1 GCA_016926135.1 Deltaproteobacteria bacterium | reverse complement strand
GAGGAGGTGGCCAAGGCCCACGAGCTGAGGGACGCCCAGTACGAGCGGGACGACATCGTTCTGGATGAGGAAGAGGAATAGAAGGCCTTTCCTCCGCCTTGTTTGCATAAGGCTTCCCCGTCTCGGGGAGGCCTTTTTTTTCACTCATTCTGATTTTGTGATGGATGGGATTTCAAAGCAATCCTGGATGGCCTGGAAAGCCGTTTCCTTTTGGTCATGGGAGACGACCCCGGTAATGGAGGCGACCGTGCAACTCAGGGCCAGAAGTCCGACCTCCCACCTGTCCAGAGAGGAAAGGAGTTCGCTGGCGATGCCGTAACGATCGCCGAAATGGGGTCCGTTCATGGAAAAAGTCATCACAGGGGACACGGTACGGATTTCCATGTCGGGTGCAATGCGTTGAATGGCCCCCCTGTAGGTCTCGCTCTCCGAGGAGTGCAGACAGAGGGCCAGCGACTCCACCCCGCGGTCCCGGCATGGGCTTGAGGCCAGAAAGGTGAGGTCCAGACCGAGACGGGCGAAGCCCCTCAAGGAGCTGCCCACGTGTGCTACGTCGTGTCTGTCCACCTTCATTCGGATGAATTCCTGGGCCTCATGGCACTCGAGTCCGTAGACCCCTGGTTTCTTCTCCTGGTAGGAGGCGACCACCTCCTTGTACAACTGCTCTTTGCCCTTCTGGGCCAGCTTCCAGTCTTCGGGCGTCCTGTAGGCGCCGAAGGAGAAGGGTTCAAAAAGGGCTCGGCTCGCGCTGCTGATAAGCTCCTCCGTCACAACCACCGAGATGGCGGAGGGTGAGTTGGCGAGCGCCTCCGGCTCGAGTCCCTGTTGATCGAAGGCCTCAAAAAGCCTGCCGCTGATATCGGGGTTTCTCCTGTGGGGGAACACGGACAGGATGGCGCTCCTGGAATTGACGGTGAACGCCTTCCCGTGAATCTCTTCAATAAGGCGACAGATCTTATCCAGGTCACCTGCTTCGACGACGATATTGACGCCCCAGAAGGAACTGTCCGAGACGAGGGTCAGGTAAGGGAGGTTGATCCTGTTTTCCGCAATGACCCGGAAGAGCCCAACAGGAAGGCGACCCGTGTCGTTGGGGGAAGCCAGGGCTATCCTGCACACATCCTTCAGGATCTTGAAGCCCCCAAGTCTTGCCGAATCGCCCATGAATTGCGGCGCTCCCTAGGTCAGTAAGGCCGAAGGGGGATCAGAGCAGCTTGCTCATGACTTCCCAGAGGCCGTCGGTGTCGATCGGTTTCGGAATGTAGTCGTCCGCCTCTGTGGCCATGCCGTCCGCGTGGGAGTATCGTGTGCTGGGGACGGCTTCTCCCACGGCGGTCAGAAGCACCACGGGAATGTCCCGGGTCTCGGGATGCGCCTTCAACTCGGCACACAGCATGTACCCGTCCTTTCGGGGCATCATGACATCCAGGATGACCAGGTCGGGGCGACGCTGCTTGATGGACTCCTCTCCCTCCACACCGTCGTAGGCCGTCCCCACTTCGCAGCCTTTGCTCTCCAGCATCATGGCCACCGTCTCGACGAGATCAGGATCATCATCGACCACGAGGATGTATTTCTTCGCCATATCAAAGACCTCCTAAGGGAAAAGGTTTACTCCATTCAAAGAAAGAATCCTTGTGCACCGGCGCCTTCGAAGAGGGCTTCTTCCGAAGGGAGACGGGCGGAAGAGCATCCTACTCGATTTTCGGCCTTGGGTAAAGGCCGCTTTGTTTCGCAATCTCCGGAACCTGTTCCTCCCACTCGATGGCCATGATGTGAAACCCCTTCACCCCTTCCACCTCTTTCAGCCGCTGGATGGACTCGATGCAGATCTTGATGCCCTCCTCGGCCTGCTTCTCCTTGGGGACCCCACTGATCCGTTTGACGATCTCATCCGGTACGTCCATGCCGGGCACACGGTTCTTCATGTACTTCGCCATGCCTGCCGACTTCAGGGGGGTGACACCCGCCAGGATAAAGACCTTTTCGTGGAGACCCCTTTCCCGGGCCAGCTGCATCCACAATTCAAACTTCTCCAAGTTGTAGATGCACTGGGTCTGGATGAATTCCACGCCGGCGGCGATCTTTTTGGCGAGTCGGGGGACCCGAATCTCAAAGGGATCGGCAAAGGGATTGGCGGCCGCGCCCACGAATAAGCGGGGAGGTCTTTCGATCGGATCTCCTCCCAGAAATTTACCCTCGTCCCTCATGAACCGCACCGTCTGGATCAACTGCATGGAATCGAGATCAAAGACGTTCTGTCCCTTAGGATTGTCCCCGAAGGACTGGTGGTCTCCCGAGAGGCAGAGGATGTTATGGATGTCAAATGAGGCGGCGCCCAGGATATCGCTCTGAAGAGCGATTCTGTTCCTGTCCCGGGTGACCATCTGGAGAATGGGCTCCACACCCATCAACTTGAGGTGGATGCAGGAGGCGAGGCTGCAGAGTCGGGTGACCGAAGTCTGGTTGTCGGTGATATTGATAGCATCCACATAGTCACAGATCATTTCCGCCTTCCTGGTAATCACCTTCGGATCGCTTCCCCTGGGTGGACCGCACTCCGATGTTACGGCGAGGTGCCCTGCTTTGAGAATCCTTTCCAGCTTGCTGGGAGTCTTGATATCGCTCATAGCCTAACGTCCTCCCTCACGACCTTTCGAGGCCCTCCGGCCCGCTCCGTTGACCAGTCCTTGATGGGGATCAGCCGTTCATACTCCTCGATTTTTCCAAGCTCATGGAGCCTGTCGATAATGAGCTGCCAAGCGCAGGGGAGATCCTTGGAGATCTCGCACTTTCCTTTGGTGGATCCCCCGCAGGGACCGTTCAGCAGTCTCTTCGCACATCGGGAAACAGGGCAGATGCCGCCCGTCAGGGCCAGGATGCACCGGCCGCAGCCCTGGCATCTTTCCGTCCAGACTCCCCTTTCCTCTGTGACACCCATGAAGCAGGTGTCCACGCCCGGCAAGACCGGGGTTCGCACGTACTTCTCCGCCATGAACTGGACCCCCACACCGCACGCCAGAGACAGCACCGCGTCGTACTGATCGATGATCTTTCGGATCTCTTCCAGGTATTCATGGTCACACTGTCGCTCCAGCGTCACCTCGTCGACTTTCACGTCCTTGCCCTGGTTCATGAAGTACATGCGCAGGGCGGAGGCCAGAACGGCGACCTCCTTCTTCCCTCCTGCCTCGCAAACCGTGACGCATTCGTTGCATCCGACGATGAGAATTCGTGCATACCCCTCCAGTTCCTGAATGATCTCCTCAATGGGCTTGCTCTTCGCGACGATCATAGCTCATCCCCTCCTGCGGCCCTCTCTTCGAAAAGCCGTCTCCATGTCTCTCACCCCTGGGAAAAAGAGGCGGCCCGCTCCCGATCCCCTTGGAGCTCAGGGGGTGTTCATGTGGGTGCGGCGCGCCTCACGCGGCCATCTTCTTCCCTGCAAGTTTGATGGGGTTCGGCCCCAGGTCCAGGATTTTCGCCGTCATCTCCTCGGCAATCTCCGCAAATCGAGGGGCTTCCCCCGAAGAAAGGTTGTACATGTGCACCCTTTCTCCGCCGATTCCTATCCTGTCGAGGATCTGCCTCGCCTGCTCGACCCTTTTGCGGGCTCTCAGGTTGCCGGAGGTGAACTGGCAGGAACCTTCGAGACAGCCCGCCACGTACACACCGTCGGCCCCCTTCTCAAAGGCCCTCAGGATATGGATGAGGTCCACCTTTCCGGTGCAGGGAAGACAAATGATCCGGATGGCGCTTGGATACTGTAGTCTCATGGTACCTGCCAGGTCCGCGGCTGAATAGCCTCAGAACTGGCAGCAGAATGCAATGATGATAGGCTTGAAGACTCCCGTCATAGTACCCCCTCCAACAGAGCATCGACCTTGCTCATAACCTGATCGTCCTCATACCAGTTAAGTTCAATGGCCTTTGCCGGGCACTCGGCCGCACAGATGCCACATCCCCGGCAGAGGGCCTCGTCAATTTCACTCACCCCCTGCTTGTTGATCCGAGGTACGCCGTAAGGGCACGCGCGAACGCATATGAGGCAGGAGGCGCATCGCTCCTGATCGACCTTCGCCGTCACCACGGAAAGGGTGATCTCGGTCTGGGACAGAAAGGTGGCCGCCCGGGCAACGGCGGCCATGGCCTGCGCAACGGATTCCGAGATCAGTTTAGGCCCGTGGGCGGTGCCGCACACATAGATGCCGTCGTTGTCCATGTCCACCGGTCTCAGCTTGACATGGGCCTCCATGAAATAGCCGTCCCGGTTCCGGGCCACCTTCAGGATGGATGCGAGTTCCTCCGTATCGGCAGGCCTCATCCCCGTGCTCAGGACTGCAAGATCCGCCTGCACTCGGAAGTCTCTCTGCAGCACAAGATCCCTGAAGGTGACGCAAAGCCTGTCGTCGGAGATACTCACCTGGGGGGGAGCCTCCTGTCGGAAACGGAAGAAGTGGACACCCAATTCCCTGGCCTTTCGATAGAAGTACTCCAGTTGGCCGTAGGTTCTTATGTCCCGGTAAAGGACGTGCACCTCTGCCTCCGGATTGAGTTCCTTGATATGGATGGCGTTTTTCACCGCGCTCTGGCAGCAGACGCGCGAGCAGTTGGGGTAGTCCTTGTCCCTGGAGCCCACACACTGGATCATCACCACGTTCCGGAGATCCTCTGCACCGCCGTCTTCGAGGCGTCGGGCAAGCTCGATCTGGGTGAGTATCCTGCTGTCCCGGCCGTAGAGATGCTCGTGGGGTTCGTACGCCACCCCGCCGGTAGCTAGGATGAGGACGCCGTGATCGACCTTCCGTTCGTACATGGCCGGCCCGATCAGGATCTCTGTGGTGAAATTCCCTTTGAAGCCTGAGAAACCCACGATCAGCGCTTCCATGAGGACCTGAATCTTTTCATGCCGGCTCACCAGGTCCATCAGTTCCAGAACCCGGTCGGGGATCCGAACTCCTTCGATGGTCTGAGTCAACTGCATACTGAGCCCCCCCAACTGGGCTTCCTTTTCCACCAGCACCACCTCAAAACCCTGCTCCGCGAGGCCCAGGGCGGCGGTCATCCCCGAGACCCCGCCGCCTATGACCAGTCCGCGCCTGTTGATGGGCACCTTTTTCGCCCGGAGGGGTTTCAGGAGGGCAACCCTCGCCACGGCCATTCTCACCAGGTCTTTGGCTTTGTCCGTCGCAGCCGCCGGGTCCCCGCTGTGAACCCACGAGTTCTGGTTCCTGATGTTGGCCATTTCGAACAGGTATTTGTTCAGGCCGCAGGCCTGAAGGGTTTCCTGGAAGAGGGGTTCGTGGGTTCGCGGAGAGCAGGCTGCCACGACCACCCGGTTGAGGTTGTGTTCGCGAATCAGATTCTTCATTCGATCCTGCGTATCCTGTGCGCAGGTGAAGAGGTTCTTCTCCACATAGGCCACATGGGGCAGGGTAGAGGCATACTGAACCAGGGCGGGCACATCGACGACACCGCCGATGTTAGTACCGCAGTTGCAGATGAACACCCCTATGCTGGGTTCTGCGTTCGAAACATCCACCTCATCAGGGGTCTCTCTGGTCTTTGTTTCGCTCCACCGGGCGTCCCTTAGGTCGATACCAGCTGCACAGGCCCCGGCGCTGGCCTCCATGACCGACTGGGGGATGTCCTTGGGGCCCTGAAAGGCACCGCACACGTAAACACCTTCCCTGGAGGTGGCTACAGGCCGGAAGGGATCGGTCTGACAGAATCCGCCCTCTGTGAGGTCGATACCGAGCTTCCCGGCGAGTCCCATCACGTCGGGAGGGCTCTCCATGCCGACGGAGAGGACCACCATGTCAAAACGTTCCTCCCTGTAGTCCCCTCTCTCATCGGCATATTTCAGGAGGAGATCGCCGCTTTCCTCGACAGGATCCACGGTGTGTACCCGCGACCGGATGAAGCGCACTCCCCGTTTTTCGCGGGCATCGTCATAGTAGCTCTCGAAATCTTTCCCGTAAGTCCTCATGTCCATGAAGAAGACGGCGCAGTCCAGATCCCCTTTGGCATGCTCCTTGGCGATCACCGCCTCCTTCACGGCGTACATGCAGCACACCGAGGAGCAGTATCCGTGGTCGCAATTGTTGATATCCCTCGATCCCACGCATTGAAGCCAGGCGATGGCCTTGGGCTCACGACCGTCTGAAGGTCGAACGAGATGGCCCATGGTGGGCCCCGATGCAGACAGGATCCTTTCAAACTCCATGGACGAGACCACATTGGGATGCCTCGCATAGCGGTAGGCCTCGAAAGGGGAGGGATCAAAGGGCTGAAAGCCAGGAGCGAGAATAATGGAGCCCACCTCGATTTCTTCGGATTCGGCGACCTGCCGGTGCGTTTCCAGGGTGACGGCACCGGGGCCGCAGGCCTCCACGCACTGGTAG
>JAFGPH010000665.1 GCA_016926135.1 Deltaproteobacteria bacterium | reverse complement strand
TGCAGAGGCACATAGGCACAAAGGGGTAACAGGTTTGTTGTTCTCTGCTTTGTCCCTTTGCCACTTTGTCCCTTTGTCCCTCAAGCTTTCGGCTTCAGCCGACAGTGGTTGACTCATTATTGCTTTGAGCCTTGAGCCTTGAGCTTTGAGCTTATTCGTTATTGCTTTGAGCTTTTCTATTCGCCATGAAGCGGTTTCCCTTTCGAACCATGTTCTTTTGCGTCTTCCTTCCGCCGCTCTGCTATGCCCTGACCCTGCAGGGCCTCGGGAGGTATCTCCAGGACCGTGAGGTTGCTGTCCTGAACCGGATCCTGATACAGAACCCGGCGGCGCTCTATGAGGGTCGGTACACCGTAAAGGAAGAGATCGACCGAAACATCCGTGCGCACCTGAAGGAGAGCTTCAAGGGCAGAATCGGCATCAGCACGAGCATCCTGGTCAAGACAAAAGACGAAAGGGTCCTTTACCCGACCCGCTTCCAGGGGGACCTGGACGGCCCCGGAGCCCTAGGTGATCCTGCTGCGGGGCCTAACCCCAGGTCGCTCAATTATGTGGAGACGGCCTCGGAGAATTTCCGAATCCTGAATGAGGGGCTGTTACTCTCCGTGGACCTGCAGGTGAGGCACAATTCCTGGCTTTCCAACATCATTCTTCTCTTCTATGTGGGCCTTTCCCTGTTTGTCCTGCAGCACTCGATCCGGAAAAGGCTGAAGGAGACGGAAACGGAGGAGAACGAGCGAAGGGCGCTGGTGGAGCAACTGACCGACGAGTTGAGAAGTCTGGAATCCAGGCTGAGGGAGGAGCAGGGCAAAGAGGCGCAGTATCAATCCAGAATATCGGAACTCATGCAGGACAAGACGGAGCTTTCCAAGGACATTGACGGACTGCTGGAGGAGGTGGAGAATCAGGAAGAGGGCCTCCAGGCTCAGCAGGGCCTGAGGGAGAACCTGGAGAAGGAGGTCCATCGCCTGAGGGAAGAGCTGCAACGGGCGAAAGAAAGGCTTCCCAGGCCCAGGCAGCGGAACAAGGCCTCGGAGGCCGCCGAGCGGAGATTCCGGGTGCTCTACAAGAACCTTTTTTTTTCGGACAGGGCCATAGAGGGTTTCACGGCCCTCACCGAGGAACACCAGCTAAAGGCGGAAGAGATCATCCACCGCCTGAACCAGGACGAGTCCCTGGTGAGCGTGCGGAGAAAGGTCTTTGGGAAGGGTGGAAAGCTGGACGTTTTGGAGACTGACTTTTCCTATTCCGGCAGGCTTTACTTCCGCAAGGATTCCCAGAGCACGAAGACCAGGATTCTGGCCGTCGGGACCAAGAACACCCAGGAGAAGGACATTGTGTTCTTGGAGAGCCTGAAGTGAGCGTAACCGAAGAAGGTTTCACCACCCGCTTCGCTAGAGGCACAGAGTGCACAGAGGGGGATTTATTTTTTCATTTGTCGGGAGATACCGCCAAATGAAAAGAAGCCTCTTACAATCTTATGTGCCTATTGAGCGCCTCCGATTGTGATATGGGGGACCTGGGTGAAAACATGTGATGCTGTTGAAATGGGGGCCTGACAAAGGACATGGACTGCCGCAGGCGAGCTGTTTTTACCCGATCGGCATCTCCCGATCGGGTAAAAGAAGAATATTCTCTGTGCCCTCTGTGCCTCTAGCGAAGCGGGTGGTGAAATAAATGTGCTGACGTATGGGTGACAAGATGAACAAGAAGACCATTCTCGTCATCGAAGACGATCCGGACGTTCTGGCCATGCTGGTCAAGAACCTGAGCCATGCCGGGTACGACGTCATCGAGGCGGTGGACGGCCTGGAGGGCCTGAAAAAGGTGGGCGCCGGCCGCTACGACCTTGTGATTACCGACATCGTGATGCCCTTTGTGAGCGGTGTCGGGGTCGTGAGCGCCCTGAAACAGAAGAGGCCGGGGGTCCCTGTGATCGCGATCACGGGCTACGGCAAAGAGCCTGAAACGGCGGCAATGGAGAAGAATGCGGACCTGGTTCTCGCCAAGCCGGTGAAGATTTCTTTCCTGATCGAGCAGATCGCCAGGTTGATCGGCCTTCCCAGGGAGGAGGATGCGTCGTGACCAAACTGTTTATCCTGAGTGGCGGGCACAAGGGGCAGTCCTTTGATCTGCGGGGGGGGGCTGTCCACGTGGGGCGGTCACCCGAAAACCAAATCCAGATCCACGACAAATCCGTTTCCCGCAAGCACATGAAAATTCTTTCCAAAGAAGGCAAATGGTTCATCGTGGATCTCAAAAGCACAAACGGGACCTTCGTGGCGAACAAACCCATCGAGCCGGGCACGGAGGTGGAGATTGCGGAAGGCCTCCCGGTCACCATTGGAAACGTGGGCATCTGCCTCGGAAAACCGGAGAAATGGGATTGCCTGGCCGTGGAGGACTCCATCGACCTCTCCGACGGGTTCAAGGAGACGGGGGTCTTTGACCGGCCCATGACCTCCCCCAAGAACCTGGAGCTGATCTTCAAGATCTCCAATGTCCTGATGGAATCCCTCAAGATCAACGAGATCCTGGAAAAGGTCCTGGACTACATTTTCGAACTTCTCCAGAGAATCGACCGGGGCGTGATCATCCTGGTGGAGGGAGAAACCGGCAAGATCCTGGATGTCATCTCCAGGACCTCGGACCGCGGCGACAAGACAACGCAGATGTACAGCCGCAGCATCGTGGACCGGGTCATCAAGGAGCGCAGGGCCCTGATGATGTCCGACACCCTGGGTGAACAGAAGGGAAATTACTCGGCGAGCATGGAAATGATGAAGGTGCGCTCCGTGATGTGCGTCCCGCTGATCAGCCGGTCGCAGATCCGAGGGGTCCTGTACGTGGACTCGGTGGACAAGCCTTTCGGCTTCCGCAAGGAGGATTTGGCCCTGCTTTCCGCACTGAGCGCGCCGGCGGCGATCGCCATCGAAAATGCGCTGCTCTACAGCCGTCTCGAGAGCCTGGTGGAGAAAAGGACGAGGAGCCTTCGGGAGACCCAGGATAAGCTCAGGGAAAGCGAGGCCCGGTTCAAGGCTATTTTCGACCACATGAGCAGCGGCGTGGTGGTCTACCGCCCCATGAACCAGGCTGAAAATTTTCATGTGCTGGACCTGAACCGGGCCGACGAGTCTCTGGAAAAGGTGAAGGATCGGAAAGAGATTCTGGGAAAAGGCATGGTTGATGCCTTCCCCGAGCTGAAGAAGACTCAGCTCCTTCAGGTCATGCGCCGGGTGTGGAAGACGGGAATGCCCGAGCGGTGCTCCCTCTCCCTCAGCGAGGGCGAGAAACTCCAATGGTGGCGGGAGTACTACGTTTACCGCCTGCCTTCTGGGGAGGTGGTCACCATTTTCGACGATATCACCCAGGTCAAAAAGGTGGAGGAGGAGCAGAAGGCATTGCAGATGCAACTCCTCTTTTCCCAGAAAATGGAATCCGTCGGGGCCTTCGCCAGCGGGACGGCCCACAACTTCAGAAACATCCTGCAGGCGATCTCGGGGAATATGGAGTATCTCGAGATGACCCGCCAGGAGGAACCGGAAGTCAAGGAGGTGGCCAGGAGCATTTACGACTCCGTGGAAAAGGGCGTGGACCTCATCAACAACCTGCTCCATTTCTCTCGGACGAGCGGGAAGTATGAGTTTTCACACCTGGACCTGGCTGACGTCGCCAAGAACGCGATAGGGATCATCCGGAAGGTCTTTGACAACAATATTGAAATCCATGCGGATCTGCAGCAGGGGGTCATGGTCAGCGGAAATCATTCCCTCCTGAGCCAGGTTTATCTGAATCTCTTCACCAATGCCAGGGATGCGATGCCCAACGGGGGCAAGCTGAGCGTCGAGGTGAAAGGGATCCGTGGGCGGGCGGTGGTAAGGGTCACGGACACCGGCATCGGCATGGATCGGGAGGTCCTGGGGAGAATCTTCGACCCCTTCTTTACGCTCAAGGAGGTGGGAAAGGGAACCGGGTTAGGCCTTTCCACCACCCACGGGATTGTGCAGGAGCACAAGGGATCGGTCAGTGTATCCTCGACCCCTGGTGTCGGGACGACTTTCACGATCAGCTTTCCCGCGGTGAGGGCGGAGAAGTTACCGAGGCCCGAACCTGAGAGGAAGCTCATCCTGGGGAAGGGTGAGAAGGTCCTGATCGTGGATGATGAACTGCCTGCCCTCGATGCCCTGAACAACATGATCAAGAGGCTCGGATACGAAACCATTGCAGTGGACAAGCCGGAGGAGGCATTGCGCAAATATTTGCAGTGGTCACCGGATATCACCCTCATGGACAGAAACATGCCCGGAATGGATGGAATCACCTGCATCCGGGAAATCCTCAAGAAAGATCCGGGGGCCCGGATTCTCGTCGTCTCCGGGTATGATCAGACAGGCCCCGATGGAATGGAGGAGGAGGTAAGAGCCATGATCAGGGGGTACCTGACCAAGCCTTGCGGGATCGAGGAATTGGGGCGGGAGATCTCGAGGGTATTAGGGAGCCCCAAGGTGAAAGGATAAAGGACAAAGGTTAAAGGACTCAGGAGGCAAAAATGGCTGGAAGGCTAGAAGGCGAGGAAGCTAGAAAGCCTTACAAGAGCCTACC
>JAFGPH010000664.1 GCA_016926135.1 Deltaproteobacteria bacterium | reverse complement strand
GCGGGGAGCATTCTGGGGAAGCGTTTCCTCAGCAGGCCGGCCTTCATGGTGTATGTGGAGATTGCCGCGGTGCTGGGGGTGGGAGCCTTGGCCCTGATCTTGTTCCCCGGGACGGGGCGCCTTACCCGGTTCGGCCTGATGATCGGATTCTGCGCCCTCTTCCTGGGGGCCGCTGCAATCCTTTTTTCCGTGGGCCTTTGGATGAAATCGAGCTATGCCCTGGGGTGCGCGGTATTCAGCTATCTGGCCGTCACGCTGGCCGGGGCCCTGGGCGAGGAGAGGCTGACCCAGGAATCCATCGAATCGAGTCGACTGCTCGGCCTTAGCTTTCAAAGCCAGGGGCTCCTGGATCTGGCGTTCGACAAATTTCGGAAGCTTCCCCTCGACCCGGACACCAAGGACCTGATCTACAACCTCGGGCTCGAGTATGAACGAAGACGCATGATCAACAAGGCCCTTGCCGCGTATGAATATGTCCATAAAAAAGGCGCATTCCGGGATCTGGCCGACCGAATCCCCAGGCTGAAGGACTCCGACCGCTCTTCCACCCTGGGGAGTCACGCAGTCGCTGCCGAGGGGTTGATGAACCCGGGTGAGACCCCGGCCGGTGAGTCCCGAATCAGCGTGGGCCGGTATCAGATCATCCAGGAACTGGGCAAGGGCTCCATGGGACTCGTTTACAAGGCCCTGGACCCCAAGATCAACCGTCTTCTGGCCATCAAGACGATCCGTTTCTCCGATGAATTCGATGAGGACGTGATTCACGAGATCAAGAACCGGTTCTTCCGGGAGGCGGAAATCGCCGGAAGGCTGTCGCACCCTTCGATCGTGATCATTTATGACGTGGGGGAGGACCGGGAATTGACCTATATGGCGATGGAATTTCTTGAGGGAGACGACCTGGAGAAATTCATCACCAAGAAAACCCTTCTTCCTCTGCGAAAGGCGCTGGAGGTGGTGGCCAGCGTGGCCGACGCCCTGGATTATGCCCACCGGCAGGGTGTGATCCACAGGGACATCAAGCCGGCGAACATCATGCTGCTTCGCTCGGGGGGTGTGAAGGTGACGGATTTCGGCATTGCCAAGGCGATCTCTTCCTCCAGAACGAAGACCGGGGTGATCCTGGGGACGCCCAACTACATGTCTCCCGAGCAGATCATGGGGCAGAAGATCGATTCCCGTTCGGACATCTTCTCGCTCGGAGTCCTTTTCTACCAGTTGCTGACCGGGGAACTCCCCTTTCACGGAGACAATCTCAGCAGTCTCCTGTACCAGATCACCCAGGTGAAGCCGGCGCCCATTCGAAACCACGACCCCCGGATTCCCCGGGCCTGTGAGCAGATCATCGAGAAGGCGCTCACCAAGAATCCGGAGGGTCGGTTCAGAAACGCGGGAGAGATGCGCAGGCTGTTGCATCTGGTCGCATCCAAGTTGGACCAGTTGAGGAAGGGCAGAACGACAGAGGCAGGGAGCACGGCGCCGCAGGCGTGAATCCCAGAGACGGGTTTCGAAGAGGAGCGAAATTGCAGATCAAGTTTTCCGGTTTGACCGATGTGGGTCTGAAGAGGGAAGGGAACGAAGATTCCTATGCCGTAGAGGAGTCCCTGGGATTGTACATCGTTGCCGACGGGATGGGAGGCCATCTGGCTGGGGAGGTGGCCAGCCAGATCGCGGTGGACATGATCCGGAAGAGCTACCGAAAATGGCATGAAAACAAGACCCCGCGGGAAGACATCTTCGGGCCTCCGGATGACTCCCTGTCCATAGAGGGCAACTATCTCCTGAGCAGCATCCGGCTCGCAAACCGGGTCGTCTATGAGATGGCCATGGAGTATGAGCAGTACCACGGCATGGGGACCACGGTTGTGGCCATCCTGGTGACCCCTGCGCTCGTGATCGCGGCCAATGTGGGGGACAGCCGGATCTATCTGGTGAGGGAAGGTCGCATCGAGAAGCTCTCGAAGGATCACACCATCGTGGCCGAACAGGTCGAGATGGGCGTCATGACCGAAGAGGAGGCCGCCACCTCCCCCCTCAAACACATCCTGACGCGGAATTTGGGGTCTGCGGACAGCGTGGATCCCGAGGTGTTCGAACTGGAGTCTTCCAACAACGACCGCATCATCCTCTGTTCCGACGGCCTGACCGATCTGGTCTCCGACGCCGAACTGTTGGAGATGTCCGAGGGGGATGAGGATCCGGATCATCTGTGTCATTCCCTGCTGGACAAGGTGCTGAAACGGGGAGCGCATGACAACACCACGATCATTTCTGTGTTTATTCAGGGATTGGAGAAACCCAGGGACGGGATGATGAGAAGAATTGGGCTCCCTTTAGCTGATTTGGTAGTCAGTATACAGAAACTCTTAAAAAAATTTAAACCATAGATAAATTTATCTTGCTATTTTTGATTATTTCTGAATAATATAAGGCGGCTGCGTTCCATCAAAAAGAGCCTCGTCTCGGATGGGCGCAGGTCAACCGTTTATGGAGGGGTAAATCATGGCGAGGTTGATCTTAATGTTCAACAAACAGGTCATCAAGGAATATCCATTCCTTAAGGACAGCATTACGATCGGGCGGGCCGATGACAACACCATCATCGTCGACAATCTTGCCGTGTCTTCGTACCATGCCAGAATCGACAAAGCCGGATCGGATTTCATCCTCACGGACCTGCAGAGTACCAACGGGACTTTTGTGAATGAGAACAAGGTCGTGTCCCATAAGCTTTCCCATGGGGACAATGTGGTGATTGGAAAGCATGTCATTCTCTTTGTAGCCACGGACAAGGGAAAGGCTGAAGAGGAAGACAAAGACAAGAAGATGAGCCTCAACAAGACGATGATGCTGGACACGGCCAAGCAGAGGGAATTGCTTTCCAAGCAGAAGGGACCCGCCGCCGCCGCCAAACCCGTTGAAAAGGTCGGCATGATCAATTTCATCGATTCCTCCGGTCTGGGGGAGATCGAGTTGAGCAAAAAACTGACCAAGATCGGCAAGGCCGACACGTCTGAAGTGAAGCTGTCCGGGCTGTGGATGGGCTCCACGGCAGCCACCATCAGCCGGCGACCTTCCGGTTACACGATCGCGTTCACCGGAGGGATGACGAAGCTGAAGGTCAACGGTGAGGTGGTGAAAGAAAGCGCGGAGCTGAAGGAATTCGATACGATCGAGATCGGTTCCTACAAGTTCCAGTTCTACTGGAAGGAGGTGAAAACCGCTTAGCCCCCCGGTGATCCCTATTCTACGCTGTTCCTGCTCTTCCTGAGTTTTGTCAGCGTATCCTCGATCTGGTTTCGGGTGTACGACTGCCCGCACTGGGTGCATTCGTAGAGTTCATTCGTCAGCCTGTCGTAGATCAGGCCATCCGAGAAGTTCACGCTGTGAAGCCGGACCAAAAAATTGTATATCTGTTTGAAGTTCCTGTTTTTGCACTCGCTGCACTCGAAGTATTTCTCAATCACATCCATCCTTTGTTTGACCTCCGCCCGGGTAATCTTTTTTTACCTGCTGTCCGGCAAAATGGCAATCGCTTTTTTGTCTACACTTTCACAGGAGAGGAAGGCCGGAAAGGCCCTTGCGTCTGCGGATCGCCTCCAGGACCCCGACGGTTCCGGTCATCATGTTGTCCCCAAAGGGGGCGCCCAACATCCACGGGGGTTGAATCTCCTCCAGGATGCCTCTGCGCGGCCCCGTGACCACAATCCTCTCTATCGCTGAGAATCCGGGCGCCCTGCGCGTATAAGCTCCGTGACCGCCCTCTGAGAGGATTTGCGAATGGGTGAGATTCCCGTCGGCCAGGTCCTTGACAAGTTCTTCCAGCCGGGGCCGTTTCAGCCCTTCGGTGTGGTATTCGAAGAACCCGCTGATTTTCCCTTCCTCCAGGACGGCACCCACCGTGTGGGAGGTTGCCAGATCCAGGGTCAGAACCCTCTGCTTCCCGGCGGCCCCGACATCCAGGGAAGCGCCCAGGATGGCTGCCATGCCGCTGTCCATGACAAAGATTTCTTCCGCTGGAAGCTCTCGGGCGGCCCTGC
>JAFGPH010000663.1 GCA_016926135.1 Deltaproteobacteria bacterium | reverse complement strand
GGATCACCCACTCTCTGGGCTCCGGGAGTTTCTCGGGCTTTCCGCCCCAAAGGCGGTTGCTGAAGAAAGACAGGCCCGGGACGACGGTGATGAGCAGCAGAAATAGGACAATTGTTCTCGTTTTGGAGACTCCCACCACAGAGCAACCTCTTTGAACAACGGGATTTTTTGGATCTTCCAAAGAAGGATGCCCGCAGCCTCGGAGAAATGAGGCATGCCGGGCTCACTGTCCTCCTGAATATACCGTTTGGGTTCTGCCGTCAATCTGAAGTGCGAGAATTCTGTGGTGGAAACCGGGGGCACCCCGTCCGAAAATAGGATCTTCCGACAAATGCGTATCCATAGAGCTAGGATACCCTGGGCTGTAATCATTGCGAGACGTCCAGGGAGATCTTCTCCACGACGGAGTCATGCCCTTAGGGCTTGTTAGGGCGTATGCTGTCAGAAGGTGTGAACGGAAGCGGGATCAAAGGAGATAAAAACGTCGAGCCCTTCACGGAGCCCCAAATCCACAAGCGACCTCTTCGTCACCAGGGATTTGAACATGAGGTCTCCGGTTTTCACGTGCACCTCATAGCTGAATCCCTGGCTGACAACGGCTGAGACAACCCCGGGAAAGGCGTTTTTCCGATTCAAGGAGAAATCGTCCTTGCTGAACACGACATCTTCGGGTCGAATGGCCACATAACGGTGATGATGATCAGGCTGCTGGCTCAGTGCGACCTGATGCCCCCGGATCGAGGCGGCGCCTTCCTCGAAACTCGCCTCAAAGAGGTTCTTCATGCCCACGAATTCCGCTACGGCGATCGATGCGGGCCTGTGGAAGATATCTTGGACGGCTCCCACCTGTTCGATCGAGCCCTGGTGAATGACCGCCCCCCGGTCTGCCAGGGCCAGGGCCTCCCCGAAGTCGTGGGTCACCATCAGAAAGGTGGTGTCCGTGTTCTGATGGACCACCTTCAGTGCATTTCGGATTTCCTCCCTGAAAACGGGATCAATGGCGGAGAATGGCTCATCCAAGAGGAGCACACGGGGTTGCACGACGAGGGCCCTTGCCAGGGCAACGCGCTGTTTCTCACCGCCGCTAAGGTTGACCGGCAGCCTGGAAAGAAGGTGATCGATACCCAGCAGCTCCGTCAGCCTCCTGAGCCTTTTTTTGCCTTCCTCCCTGCCGACGTGGTGAAAATGCAGGCCATAGGCGACGTTCTGGATGACACGGAGGTGGGGAAAGAGGGCCTGGTCCTGGTAGACAATGCCCACCTCCCGTTTCTCGGAAGGCAGTTCGGTGACGTCTCTTCCCCGGACAAAGATCCTTCCCCGATCGACCCGAATCAATCCTGCTATGGCTTCCAGGAGGACCGTCTTCCCTGCCCCGGTAGGCCCCATGAGCATGAAGAATTCGTTCTCTCCGACCGACAGGTGGATGTCCCTGAGGTGGAATGCCAGGAGACGGATATTCAGATTTTCGATCCGGATCATGTCTCCTTTGCCTTTCGAATGGCCAGGATGCGGAGGAGAAAGAAAAGAATGAGACAGACAAGGACCAGCCAGACGGCCACGGGTTGGGAATATTTCAATCCATACGCTTCAAAGCGCTCATAGATAAGGACGGGAGCGGTCATGGGATGATAGGCCACAACCACCACCGCGCCGAACTCGCTGATGGCCCGGGCGCTGCACATGATGATCCCGATGAGCATGCTGCGCCAGGCAAGGGGAAAGGTGATGCGCAGGAAGGTGCTGATCATGGGGGCCCCCAGGCTCCTGGAGACCTTCTCCAGCCTGGGGCTGACCGCCTCAAAGCCCGTCTTCGCGGCCTGGATATAGAAGGGAATGCCCACAAAGGTGACAACGGTGATGATCCCTGCGACGCTTCCCAGCATGCGGATGCCCAGTTCGCCCAGGATCTCGCCGATCCAGTGGTCCCTGCCCGCCACCCCCAGGATGGCAATGCCCACCACCGGATGGGGAATGACAATGGGAAGATCGATCACCCCTTCCAGGAATCGCTTTCCCCTGAACTCATGCCGGGCCAGCAGGTAGGCCAGCGGCGTTCCGAAAAGAAAGGAGATCAGTGCGGCCGATCCGGCCGTGTACACACTCAGCCAGATCGACCGCACCACTTCCTTGTCCTTCAGCCCCTCCCACAGGCTGGAGAGGGATGGCGATGTCATCAGCTCCACGAGGGGGATGACGATAAAGGCCACCACTACCACGCCGCAGGCGAGCGTGAACCAGAAAAACCGATCTTTCCCTCTCATGCCCCGGACTGTGTTCAGTCCTTCACCTCCACGAGCGGCTTCAGTTCTGCGGGGAGCTTGTCTTTCATGGCCGCGGTCGGGACCCTGCACGGGATGAAGGGCGGCTGGCCCTGGTCTTTCAGGACCTTGAGACCTCCGTCAGGAGTGAGCATGTACTTGAGGAATGCCAGGGCCGCTTCCTTGTTCGGGGCGTTCTTGATGAGCGTTATCCCGTAGGTGCAGGACCCGCCCTTGATGTCCATGAAGGTACCCGGTTTTTTCCCTGTCACCTTGACCACGGCCTGGGCATAGAAATCGTCGAACTTGTAGTTCCCCAGGTTGATCTCATCCGGAAGAACAACATACTTGAGACCGTGCTGCACGGCGACGGATAAGTACTCCCAGGCATAATCCATGTTGCCGGTCTGAAGAAGGGAAACCAGCTCCACGGATTTGGGTCTGATGTTCTCCTTGGGGCGGTTGGCAATGACCGCATCGTAAAGCCCCGGCTTTTTGTAATACTTCTCGGCCAATTGGATCACCATGAGGGCACGGTACCCGCAGGGGTCCAGGTTGGGGTCCGAGTGCCCCCACACCACACCCTTCTTCTGCAGGATTTCGTACCAGTTGTTTTTGTTGATCGCATTTGCGTGCTTGCTCTTGTCCGTGTAGCAGAGGACGAGTTGGTTGGTGGCAAAACGCACGTTCCAGTCGGCCGCCACCGGAATCAGCAGCTTGTCGATCACCTTGTAATCCGCCGAGGCCATGATGTCGCATGGCTTCTTGAGATCAGTCACTTTTCGTGCGGCCGCCTGGCTGCCGCTCGCCTCCCGTTGAAGATCAGCCTTCGGGTACTTTGCCTCGAAGGCCTTTTCCATGGCATCAAAGGGCTTGGACAGACTGCCCGCATGGAACATGACCAGTTTGCCCTGGGGTTCGGCATAGGCCTGAACCG
>JAFGPH010000662.1 GCA_016926135.1 Deltaproteobacteria bacterium | reverse complement strand
CATGGCCATTCAGATCCATTTGAAAAAAAAGCCAAGTGATAACAAGAAATGAGAGACTTAATTGTAAAGATGTGACTAAAGATGTGACAGGTAGTCTTTGAAGCCTTTCCAGTTGTCGGTCCTCTTCTTCAGGACGATGTTCTTTTATCACAGGATTGACCGAACATCCGTGCCAGCCTGTGGGGAATCTCATTGGTTCCTTGAGGATGGAAAAACCGCACCGGGAGGTGATCCATGCATTTCTGCGCCAAAAAAAATCTAAGGTTTTCATTGATCGTCATCGTCGCGTTTGGAGTTGCGGCTTTACAGGGCATCTGTTTCGCACAGACGGGCAAGGGAGCCCGGACCGCTCCGGACGGTAAGATGCAGAAGGTCGTCACGGACAAGGCCTCCTTCGTCCTCTACGTCCCAAAGGGGTGGAAGGCCCAGGAGTCGACGGACGGTCAGACCCTCCAGGTCACCGCCTCGGACCCCTCTGGGCGTTCCTCCGTGTTTTTCTCCACCGCTACGAGCCCACAGGGCGAAAACGCAACGGCCCTTGCGAGGCGCGAAGCGGCAAGGCTCGGCCGCGCGGCGCGGGACCTGGAGATCCGGAGCGCCTTCGCATCCCGTAACGGGTCCACGCTTACCTTCGACGGTACCTACTCACCCCCGAAGCAGGGGAAAACCGATTTTCGCTCGTGGGTGTCCCTGCAGGGGGACGAATCCACCTGTGCCCGCATCGAGGCGCCGGCAGGACAGCTCACCACTATGAGACCCTTGCTGCTTACCGTGCTTTCCAACATCCGCCTCATGAAGGGTGCCGTTACCCCCACGGCAGCGGCGGTCCCCGTTCGCATCCAACTCGACTCATACCGCCTGAGGGATGGCTCGGCTTCCTTCCTGATTCCCCAGGGCTGGCAGTGCCAGGACCACGGCAAAGGGACCTTTATTGCAGGGGACCCCGACGGCTACTCCTTCATCTCGGGAAACGTCGACCTTCTCACCCCGCAGATGAGGGTGACCCATCCCGGTATCCTCGTCTCGCCGTACATGGCCCCCAGCCAGGCCTGGAAGTTCATCACGGCGCGCTACGGGCTTGCCTCGAACATGCGCTTCGAGGAAGTGATTCCCCGCTCCGATATGGCCCGGCAGATGGGCCAGGTCTATACGGCGGGACCCGTCACTATCGAGGAGTTCATCTATACCTTTACGAGTAAGGAGAGGAGGCCAACCAAGGGGTACACCTACGGAATCTCCTTCGGCTCGCGCCTCGGCACTAACTGGAGCTTCCGGCACATCACCGTGACGGCGCCCTCGGATCGATTCGGCGCCTGGGCCGGCCATTTCGCCTCCATGCTTGCATCTTACAGGATCAATGACCGATGGGCGCAGGAGTATGTCGCCCAGGGAGCCCGCAGACTTCGGGCGATGCAACAGCAGACCTCGGCCATGGTGGCCCGCAACGCCCAAGAGATCCGGCAGATGATGCAGGCCGCCTACGACGAACGACAACGGAGCATGGACTACATCGACTACCAGCGCACAAGCTACATCCGGGGCCAGCAGGACTGGATCTCCTCCATGGAAGGGGGCACCGTCTACCGGAGCGACACCTGGGGCACGAAGAACATGACGACCGGCGAGTACTGGGAGGGCAAGCCTTACGACTACGTTCACTTCGAGGGAAAGAACCCCAGGTACAACGAGCAGATGCAGCCCGTCGATTCCCGGGCCCTCTGGGAGCGCCACATCCGGTGATGCCGAGCAGGAAGAAAAGGGGAGCGACCGATGAAAAGGCTCACGGTTTCCTTCACGCGGCATTTCCCGGGATGCCGGCATCGGCTGACGGGTGGAACAGATGATCGAAACCGGCCTGGCACAGACGAGAAGCGATCGAGACACGTGTCAAGGCACTGGAACGGCGACAGGGATATACGCCGGCAAGATGAACCGAAGGGTAATCAGTGAATGGAAGGACGGCGAACAAGTGGACAGGGGTACCTGGACTGTGGTATCCAGTCATCTGTTGCCGAAAACAACCGGCTTGACTTAGGAGATCAGCGAATAAGTTTTTGCGGACGGATTGCCACCCTGAGAAGCAGTCATTCAGACAACATGTATTCACACGCATCGTGAAGTTGGGAGGTATTCGATGAAGATTGAAGACCATTCGAGTCTTCCCGATCCCATCCAATGGCTCAAAAGAGAAAAACAGCGTGTACGAAGCGGTGCCTTGTCCCAGGACAAACAGCTCAACGAACTGCTCGCCACGGTGGTTGATCAGGTTACGCTATATGCCGAAAATCAGATTTCAAAAATCCGACGTTTAACACAAATCGGATTAGCCCTGACCGCTGAGAAGAACATCGACAAACTCTTGGAAATGATCGTTGATGAAGCCCGTAGTTTATGTCGCGCCGATGCGGGAACGTTATATCTCCTCGACAGGGAGGAACAGCTCCTGCAATTTAGGATTTTTCAAAACGATTCCCTCGGCATCAGGATTGGAGGAACAAGCGGCGATGAGATACCCTTTCCCTCCATTGCCATGGTAAAGGACGGCGCCCCGAACTATTTCAACGTCTCCTCCTACGCCGCTCTTTCCGGCAAAAGCGTGAATATCCCCGACGTGTACGAAACCGAAGTGTTCGATTTCACCGGCCCGAAACAACACGATGCGCAAACGGGATACCGCTCCACATCCATGCTGGTTATCCCTATGAAAAACCACGAGAATGACGTCATCGGAGTTATGCAGCTCCTCAACGCCCAAGATCCGGAAAGCGGAACGGTTGTGCCCTTTTCGGAAGAATATGTTGAATTGATTGGCGCCCTGGCCTCCCAGGCCGCCATAGCGCTGACCAATGCCCACCTGATCCAGGAACTGCAATCCCTGTTCTACTCTTTCATCAAGAGCATCGCCACCGCCATCGATCAGAAATCGCCCTATACCGGCGGACACATCAAGCGTGTGGTGAAATTGACCATGATGATGATGGAACAGATTCACAACGCTGACAAGGGCCCCCTTGCGGAGGTTCGTTTCAGCAACGATGAATTCGAGGAACTGCGCCTGGCAGCCTGGATGCACGACGTGGGCAAGATCGTCACGCCTGAATACATGGTCAACAAGCGCACGAAACTCGAAACGATATTTGATCGCATCACTCTCTTGGAAACGCGCTTCGATCTCATCGCGCAGATCCTTCAAAACAGGTTCCTCGAAAAGAAACTCGCGCTCATTCAAACCCAAAACCCTGATTGCCAGGGCCTGCAGCGACTGAAGGATGACCTGAGCAGGGACCTGGAGGTGTTGGAGGAAGAACGAGCCTTTCTTGTCCAATGCAATTGTCCTGATCAGATCATGTCCGATGAAAAAATCCATAAACTCCAGGAAGTTGCAAGCAAAACCTATAAACTCGAAACCATGGAGCGTCCCTACCTCACCGCCGACGAATGCTACAATCTGTCAGTCCGGGGAGGGAGTCTGACCGAGAAAGAAAGAAGGTTGATCGAACAACATTCACTGATGACGCTCAAGATACTCAGTGAGCTCCCCTTTCCCAGACGGATTGCTCAGGTACCGGCTTACGCCGCTGCCCACCATGAAAAAATCAATGGATCGGGCTATCCTTTCGGGCTCAAAGGGGAGCAACTGCCCTTACAGGCCAGGATCATTGCCATTGCCGACATTTTTGAAGCGCTCACGGCCAAGGACAGGCCTTACAGGGCACCTCTTAAGCTCAGCAAAGCACTCGCCATTCTTGAAAAGATGAGACAGGACGAGCACATTGATCCGGATATTTTGGATGAGCTCATAGCCTCCGGGGTCTTTAAAGATTTCGCCAAAGAGGAACTCGATCCGACTCAGATCGATGTCCCGGATTGAACCGGCCACCGTGCTCGACCCTTCGCTATCCATGGCGTGCGATTCTGCACCAGGGACGCAGGGGACAGACCTTTACAGATAACCCATGTGTTGGGGGATGTGCTTATGCGGATTTCTTCCATGATCGTTATGTCAGGAAGGGTTCTGTTAGGTTCAGCGGTTTTTCTGCTTCTTGTACTTTCACTGGCCCCTCGTGTTTCAGGTCAGCAAGCAATCTCCGGGCGCATCGTGGACACTCGAGGGGAGGTGATGACCGGTCGGGTTGCCGATCACATTTGGGCGCCGGCACAGCCTGGACAGATTCTTGAGCCGGGAGATGCCCTTCGAACGGGGTACAATGGCTGGACTGCCCTATTGATGGCCGACGAAACGCTTATTCAGATCAATAAGAATAGTCTGTTTATTATTCAAGAGGTGGCGATAACCGCCGGCTGGCACCGATTGCGCGGCGTAACGCCGGCCGCTGCCGCAACTCAGAGGTCCCGCTATCGGCTGCAATCCGGTGAGACATGGTTGCGCAACGCCAATCCTGTGATCAGGATGGACATCCAGACTCCCACCATTACCGCCGCTGTGCGGGGAACCGAGCTGAACCTCCTGGTAACACCCGACCACACTTCAGTTTTGACCGTGCTTGAAGGACGGGTGAGCGCCAGCAATGAATGGGGTGCCATGGAGGCCGCAGCGCGCGAGCAGGTCATCGCCAGGCCGGGGATGGCCCTCCAGAAGCGCCTGCTCTTGACTCCGGAGGATACAGTGCAATGGACCCTTTCTGTCCCCACTTTCATCAGTCCCCAGGATGTACCTCTGCTCAGCAATGATCAAAAGCAGCTTCAAGCGGAAGAGGAACGATTGGTCCCGTGGGTTGCCGCCAACCCCGTTGACATCGATTTACTGGTACGACTCGGAGAGGTGAAGCGGGATCGGGGTTTTTCATCCCAGGCGGCGGCACTGTTCCAGCGCGCTGTGTCCATCAGCCCTGAGCACTCGAAGGCATTGACGGGCCTGGGTTGGACCTGGCTGGACAACAAGACACCGGGGAAGGCCCTGGAGTGCTTCCTGCGAGTTTCTAAACCCGAACCTATGACCTACCTTGGTGCCTCCGTCGCCTATGCCCGGATGAACTCAACCGATCAGGCCCGCTCAATCCTCCGTAAGGGGATTGCACACTATCCGGATTTTGCCGCCTTCTCCCTTCAGGATGCATCGCTCAAGCTCACCATGAGAGAACTGACCGAGGCCAAGGGAGTTCTGGCGCAACTCATCACCAGGCACCCCGATTACTCCCCGGCACACTGCCTGTTGGCCTTGGTCCTGCTCACCCAGGGCGACAGTGAGGGGGCGGTGCACTATGCCCAAAAGGGCGCCCAACTGGCTCCCCATTCCCCTACTCCATGGATCGTATTGAGTTATTCCTATCAGAGCCGCTACGAGCTGGAAGGGGCACTGGCCTCCACCCGAAAAGCCTTGGAAATGGACCCTTCCAGTGTACTGGCACTGGTCAATGAAGCCACGCTGCTTTTTGCAAGTGACTACACGGAAAAGGCCTGGGAAGTGCTGCAGAAGGCGGAGCACCTGGCACCCAGCGATGCAGAAGTGCTGAATCTGAAGGGGTTTCTGTTGCTCGCCCGACGCCAAACCGACCAGGCCATTGGCACTTTCAGGGAAGCCATCAAGGTCAACCCCGGTTTCGGAGAGCCCCACCTGGGAATCTCCATCGCGTTGATGCGCAAGGGAGACACGGCTGCAGCGTCGGAGGAGATCACTACGGCCATCCTGCTTGAGCCCCGACGTTCACTGTTCTTGAGCTACTGGGCCAAGATGCTCTATCAACTGCGGCGCTTCAGGCAAGCCTTGGATACACTCGATCTTGCCGGTCGTCTCGATTCGCGCGACCCAACCCCAGACCTTTATAGAAGCATCATTCTGCGTGATCTGTATCGTCCTACGGAAGCGATTGAAACCCTCAATAAGGCCATTGCATTGAATGACAATCGAGCGGTTTACCGTTCCCGCTTTCTATTGGATCGCGACCTGGCTGTGAAGTCTGTCAGTCTCTCAATCCTCTATAACCAGCTGGGACTGTCTCAATGGGGCACGAGTAAGGCGCTGGCCTCGGTCGAGCAGGATTACACCAATTTTGCCGGGCATCTCTTTCTCGCCGGATCCCTTTTTGAAACCGAGGATCTCGGTCGCGTTGCCGCAAGTGAGGCACTCCTTGCGAGGGTGCTACAACCTGCCAACCCGAACTCCTTCAACACCTTCAACGAATACACCCTGTTTTTTGATGCTCCGAGTATCAACGGCACTGTCACAGGAACTGCCGGCAGCTTTGATACCTACTCTTCAGAAGGAGTGATTTACGGAGGTGTGCCGCAGATCAACACGGCCTTTTCCGCTTCGGCTGAGTATTCACAAACAGACGGGTGGCGGGGAACCAACTCCGAACGAATCCATGGCGCGGGCGGCTACCTCAAGTGGGATCCCACGCCCCGTGACGGGTTCATGCTGGCGGCTACCAATTTTAATTCCAAGCAGCGGGATATTCAGGACGGGCAGTATGAGTACTCAACTCCTCCAGACCCCTTTGATTTGAATAAGGCGGAATCCAATCGCGTCGAGATGGGCTACCACCATCACTTTGCACCGAATCACGACCTGCTCCTTTTCTTGACCCATTATGACATCGATACCGAAATCAACTACCATGATGCGTTTGTCCTTATGGACTGGTCCTATGAAGAATTTGGATACATTGAGGCCCGGAGGCCTTACTACCAGGCCCAGGGGCAATACCATTTGAAACTCGGCGATCACCAATTGATCCTGGGCACTGTCCACTACCGGGGCGAAAATAATGCCGACGAAGACACCGAATTCTACTTCAGACTGGAAGAGGATCTGATCCACCTCACAGACATCACCGGTTCAGGGCACTTTGACAACAATTTCAACAGTTTTTACCTCCGGGATCTATGGACCATTACACCGCAACTGGTGTTGCAGGCCGCCGCCTACTATGACCGCATGCACATGAGTAACGCCTTCATCGGGACCGAATGGACCCTCAGCGAATTCAACCCCCGCCTGGGTGTAGTCTGGAGGCCGCTCCCGGCCCACACCTTCCGGCTGGCTGCCTTCCGCTACCTGCTGCCTTTCAATTCCAATCGAATCGATCCCCTCGAGGTCGCCGGAATACCGATTTTTCGTAATACGCTCGAAGGAGCCATCGCCAAGGAAGCCGATCTCACCTGGGAGCATGAATGGTCATCCGGCTATTTTTCCACCAACGCTTTCTATCTCGACCGAAATTTCCCCTATAAGAATGCATCCGATGAAGGGGAATACATGGTCACACTGCACGGACACGCCAAAGGTTTCAAGGGGGTGGTGAATCAGATGCTCTTCAAGGGACTGGGATTCACCGGGGCCTTCGGCTATTCCAAACTTGACGATGACAATGCATCGGCGGTGAACCGCCATGATTACCGTTTGACAGCGGGTTTGAAGTACGTTCATCCGACCGGATTGTCGGCCTCCATAGCCCAGACCTATCGCTTGGAGGCCTTTGACGACCCGGCCCGATCCAACGAGGACATCTGGATCACCGACGCAGCAATAGCCTATGAATTCCCGCAAAGGAGAGGTTTCATCGCGTTGAGAATGGGCAACCTGTTTGACAACCACTTCGATTGGGTCACCGACCTCTTTGTATTTACCGGAAGAGTGCCCAAAAGAGAAATCCAACTCACTCTTTCACTCAATTTTTAGGCGCGAATCCTGTGTCCACAACTTACAGACTCCACCCTCTGACCAAAGTATTGATCGGGCTGTCCGTAGTCACGCTCAGTGTGGGATTCTGTTTCTCGCCCTGGGGCAAGGCATTGGAGCATTTTTCCGGAGATACGCTGTATTATCTGCGGGGATCTCTCGATACACCCCTTGACATTGTCGTTGTTGCCATCGATGAACCCTCCTTTGGAGTCATCCGGCAACAATGGCCATGGCCCAGGGGCCTTCATGCCCGGCTGATCGAAGGGCTGTTCGCAGCCGGAGCCAAAATAGTGGCCTTCGACGTAATCTTTGCGGAACCGTCCACAGCGGATCAAGACCGCCTTTTGCGGGAAGCCCTGGAGCGGCATCCCAACGTGGTGCTGGCGGGTGACCTCAACACGGTATTTGAAAAGAACTACACCCAGGTCATTTTTGTCGGGCCCCATCGAAATGTGTCACCCCCAGGCACTCCGGTCGGCTTTACAAATCTTCCCTTGGACTCAGACGGGTTCGTTCGTCGCATACGGCTCAACCAGGGAGGGTTACGGGCCATATCCCTCCTCTCCGCCCAGCTTTTTTGCCGCAACCATCCATGCCGTGATTTGGCGAAGGCACAGGGTCAGCACCCCGATACCGATCTGGAAATCAACTACCTGGGTCCGGCCAGGACCGTTCGAACCGTCTCTTACTACCAGGCGCTCGAACCATCGAAATACCTGCCTACGAACTGTTTTAAAGACAAAATGGTGTGGATCGGCCTGTCCCTGGGCAGTGCCATTTTGGGCAAGAGCGAGGGGCAGGAGAAATTTCCGGTGCCTTTCACACGCTGGGATGGAGGCTACATGGCAGGGGTTGAAATCCATGCCCAAGCGGCCCACAGCCTCATGCACAATATAGTAATCCGCTCCCTTCCCTATCCGTGGACCCTGATTCTGAGCCTGTTGGTCGGTTCAGCCTCGGTCTTTGTCTTTTTCAACCTGAAGCCTGCAAGTGCTTCTTTCTTGTGGCTGTTGGGGTGCACAGTCTTTTTGGGTACTTCTTTAGCGATCTTCACCCATCGCTTTGTGTTTGTTCCCGTCACCTCAATTCTGCTCCCCTTTACCTTTTCCTATCTGGTCAGCCCTTTTCTGCATTATTGGCAGGTTTGGAGAGAGAGGAATTTTATCCGAAAAGCGTTTTCGACCTATCTGGCACCGCCGGTTGTTGACCAACTTCTGGCTCACCCTGAACAATTGACCCTTGGAGGGGAATTGGTGGAAGCCACCGTACTTTTTCTGGATCTGGCCGGTTTCACCACCCTTTCGGAGCACATTCGACCGGAGGCCCTCATCCAACTCCTCAACCGTTATCTGGGCAGATTCAGTGACGTGGTTTTTCGTTGGAACGGCCTCATTGACAAATTCATTGGCGATGCGGTCATGGCAGCATGGGGAGTCCCCGTGAGTCAGCCGGACCACGCGGAACGAGCTTGTTTTGCCGCACTGGAAATGGTGGCTGAACTCCAGAAACTCACCAGGCAGGACCGGGAGCTCGGCACCGATCGTCAGCTGCAGATCCGCATTGGCATCAATAGCGGCAAAATGGTGGCAGGCAATGTGGGAGGACAAAAGCGCTTCAACTTCACGGTAGTGGGCGATGAGGTGAATCTCGCCTCACGCCTTGAGGGGATCAACCGGGTCTACGGAACGGTCATCATGATCGGTCCAAACACGGCGGAGTTGGTGAAGCACACCTTCGAGCTGAGAGAGCTCGACCTGGTCCGCGTCAAAGGGAAAAGCAACGCGGTGCAAATCTATGAGCTGCAGCAGAAAAAGGGGAACCTCAGTGAAATTCAACGTCAGGTCAACGAACTCTTTGTCAAAGGCCGGAGATGCCTGATCCAACGCGACTGGCGAAGTGCCCGCAATTGTTTTGAAAGGGGCCTTTCCCTCCAGACCAAGGATGGTCCGTGTCAACTCTACATCGCACGGTGTCTCCAATTTGAAAAAAACCCGCCTGACCCGGAATGGGATTGCACTGTTTCCCTTGAAAAGTAGTTTCGATGTATTGCTCGGCAATGAAGAAGTCTGAGGAAAGGTGCAGGGTGGTGAAAACCGGAGGCCCTTCCTCAGTTCTCCCGAATGGCATCCGCGCCCCTGGCAAAGGCTTCAAGGTTTGCGGCAAGCTTCGACCCGGAGAAGCTTGCACGGTGTGTTTTCGGCAAACATGCGTAGCCGGAGAGGCCCTCGGGAGGGGCTCTCCGGGCGTGATAGGTTGCTGATGGTGTGTATGGCT
>JAFGPH010000130.1 GCA_016926135.1 Deltaproteobacteria bacterium | reverse complement strand
TCACGCCCTCTCCGAAACCACCTCCCCCAGGATCCCCCTGGGCCGGAAGATGAGCACGAGCACCAGCAGGCTGAAGGCGATCACGTCCTTGTATTCGGCCGGCATGACCAGCACGCCCAGGGCCTCGGCCAGCCCCAGGAAAAGGCCGCCCAGCATGGCCCCCATGATGTTCCCGATGCCGCCCAGGACCGCTGCGGTGAAGGCCTTGATCCCCGGGATGAACCCCATCATGTGATTAATCTGGGTGTAGTACATCCCCACCATCACGCCGGCGGCCGCGGCAAGGATGGAGCCGATCATGAAGGTAATGAGGATGATTCTATTCACGTCAATGCCCATGAGGGAGGCCGCCTCCCTGTTCTCGGCCACCGCCCGCATGGCCTTGCCGGTTTTGGTCTTCTGCACGAACAGAACCAGGCCGGCCATCAGGCAGACCGAACTCAGGATGATGAAGATCTGGAAATAGGAAATGGTGGCAGGCCCCACATCGATGAACTTCTCGGGCAGGACATCCGGATATACCTGCATGCGGGCCTTGATGATCAGCATCATCACGTTCTGGAGAAAGATGGATGCACCGATGGCGCTGATCAGGGGCGCCAGCCTGGGCGCGCGGCGAAGCGGCCTGTAGGCGACGCGTTCCAGGAGTGCACCCAGGAAGGCGCATACCACCATGGCCGCCAGGAAGGCGGCCAGGATCGAGGAACCGGGGTGTGACCCGGTGAATCCGATGTTGGCGAAATAGGTGAGCACGGCAAACCCGGCAAAGGAGCCGAACATGAAGATCTCGCCGTGGGCGAAGTTGATCATGAACAGAATGCCGTAAACGAGGGTGTAGCCGAGGGCGATGAGGGCATAGATGCCGCCGATCGTGAGACCGTTGATGATCTGATCGAGGATGATCTCAAGACTCAGCACACCAGACCCTCAAACCCGGATATTTTTGCTTTGCGGCCCCATGGCAGGATGTCGGCCCTTTCACGGCGCTGAGATGACCAACCCAATGTATCCACAAAGGAGCGGCAAAGTAAAGGGCTAAGGGCAGGAGCCGAAGGAGAGGAGTGCGAAAAGGGCAGGGATGAGCCTTGGAATGCCTCTCATCGGTCTCCCTCAGTGTTCCAGCATGACGTAGTCCTTGAGCTTCTCCTTGAGGGTGTCGGGCCACACCTCGTTGAAGAGAAAGGCGTCCACTTCCTCTCTCGTGAGGGTGATCATCACTTCCCTGGGGAGGTTCTTCATGGCCTCCAGCCTGGCGGGATCAGGCCTGCGGTCCGGTGTGGATTTCTCATTCATGGCTTCTCTCCTATCCGTCATTTTTTGCAGGATTCATCAGCGTTCCCATGGAATATACAACAGGTAGGCCCATTCTACCATACCCATCCGCTCTCACTTCCCCCAAATCCCACGGCAGGCTGCATCCACACCTTGGACACGGGTAACATTCCTTGACAAATCATCGGGATAGCGCTACCTATAGAATAACCGCGTCCTGGTTTTTCTGTTCCCCCACCTTCAGAGGGCGGCATGGACCACCGCGTTGTTCCACCAAAGGCAATGACACCATACCGAGAGAAGTCAGCTACCGGGGATCCGTTCTTCTGTTCCTGGAGTGGCGGAAAGGATTCCTGCCTGTCTCTCTATCGCGCAGTGCGCCGGGGCATGCGCTGCGCGGCGCTCTTCACGATGTTCGTGGAAGATGGCAGCCTTTCGCGGTCCCACGGTCAGCCGGCCCGGGCCGTCGAGGCCCAGGCCGAGGCCATGGGCATTCCGCTCCGGACGGCGTGTGCTTCCTGGGACGACTACGAACAGGTATTCAAGCAGACTGTCCGCGGCCTGATCACCGAAGGCGTTCGGGACGGTGTATTCGGAGATATCGACCTGCAGGCCCACCGAGAATGGATTGAGCGGGTGTGCGGGGAGATCGGTGTTCGGCCCCACCTGCCGCTCTGGCAGGAGGAACGCCGGGGGATGGTGCACGAATTCCTGCAAGTCGGGTTCAAGGCGGTGATCGTCGCAGTGAACGCTGAGAAGCTCGATGGGCGTTTTCTCGGGCGCACCCTCGATCTTGCCTTGCTGGACGAACTGGAGGCGGAAGGAATCGATCTGTGCGGAGAGGAGGGCGAGTACCACACCTTCGTATACGACGGTCCGCTTTTCAAACAACCTGTGGTTTTCGCGTTCGGGCCGGCCCAGGAGCATAAAGGCTACCGGTTCGTCGCCCTCGCAGTGCGGCCATGAAGCCGGCGTAAGGGGTAGAGGAGTGGAATGGGGGCATTTACAGTAGCGGGTTGAAGTGTGGAGATTGACCACTTGCAGGTGCCCCTCTCATACACGCGACAATTGGAGAAAGGAGGGAAAGGGTATGTCCAGTCAACCGTATTTGGATGTTCTGATTAAGGAAGAAGATCGCATGATGAGGGATGCCTTCCGCAGTTTTGTGGAAAAGGAAATCATGCCTGTTCGACAGCAGATCGATGACGACAAAGAGCACAAGATCGTGAGCAGGATCCTTCAGGGGTTGACAGACCTGGGTGTCCAGAAGGCGGCCTTCCCCAAAGAGTATGGGGGAGGGGGAGCGTCGTCCATGGTCTCCGCTGCCATCATGCACGAAGAGCTGGCGCGTGGGGACAGCGGGATTGCAACTTCGGCCACCGTCACGACATGGGCGTTCCTGCCGGCCATCATAGCCGGGAACAAAGCGGTGCTGGACCGTTTCGCGCCCGAATTCTGCGGCGACAAACTCAAGATGGGCTGCTTTGCCATGACCGAACCGGGCGGGCTGCATGGCGGGGGCGGCTGTGACCTGGAGAACCCCACCCTGCATGGACGCAAGATAAGAACCATCGCCAAACTCGATGGGGACGAATGGGTGATCAACGGCCAGAAATCATGGGCATCCAACAGCGGGGTGGCCGATGCCTACTGTTTGCTCTGCACGACCGATCCTGAACTGGGCGATGAGGGCATTGCCCTGATCTATGTACCTTCTCCATGCAAGGGCCTCTCTTTCGGGAAACTGGAAAACAAGGCAGGCATGCAGGGGGACAAGAACTGTCCGGTCTATCTGGATAACGTAAGGGTCCCGAAAACATTTCGAGCAGCCGGTCCGGGACAGGATGCCGGCCTGCTCCACAACAACGTGATTGCCGCACGCATTCTTACCGGGGCGCTTGCCGTGGGAAATGCCCAAGCGGCCTTTGAGGCCGTTTTGAAGTACACGGGGGAACGGATTGTGGCCAACAGACCTATCCGGCAGCATTCCATCTGTGCCGGCATCCTGGCAGACATGGCCATCGGCATTGAAACGGCGAGAACGTACTATCTGTCAGTAGCCTATATGTACGATCACCCGGAGAAGTACGGCCCGCCAGTATCGGACTTCATACTCTCCAGGGCAAGCATCGCCAAGGTCCATGCCGCCGACGTGGCCGTGATGGTGACCAACAAGGCCATGGAACTGATGGGTTCCTACGGCTACGTGCGCGAGTATGATGTGGAGAAATACTGGCGGGACTGCAAGATCATTCAGTTGTGGGAAGGCGGTGCCCAGCTGGGGCGCTTTGACGTGTGTCGCGGTTACTATGAGTGCAATCTGTAGATCGACCGCCCACCCCGCTGAGCCGTCATGTTGCATGGACGCAGGGTGGGCGGGAAAACTGCCCAGGGGGCGGGTTTTCCATTGAAAGGAGGTTTTCCATGCCAGAATTTTGCAATCCATTTACAGCGCTGAAGAGTGACCGAAAGCTTTCAAAACCGGAGCTGGTCCGTGCGATCCGGTTTATGATTGCCGCTGAATACGAAGCAATCCAGCTCTACCAGCAGACCGCCGAGAGCACGGATAACAAACTCGCGAAGGAAGTGCTGATGGACATCGCGAATGAAGAAAAGGAGCACGCTGGAGAGTTCCTTCGCCTGCTCCGCGAGCTGGATCCTGAGGAAGAGAAGTTCTATAAGGAGGGTTACGAGGAAGTCGAAGAGATGATCGCCGGGCTCAAGAAGTAACGGGTACAATCACAGGAGGAGCGTTTGAGGTCGGCCGAAGAAGCAGTCTCTCGGGCCTCAGGTCTGTGTCCCTACGGTGAGGGCAGGCTTTTCGGTATGCGGGGATCTCTTTCTTTCCGATCAGGCATATCGACCTCCTCTATGGCCCATATCCCTTCACCGGCACGGCAAGGCTCAGGTAGCGATCTCCCTCGTTGAACATGAGCCTTTTATCCACCATCATCCTGAGAAAGGGAAGCACTTTTTCTTCCCCGAAGCCTGGAAAGCGCGCTGTGATCTCCAAGAGGGAGCGGTTCTCGTCGCAGAAAAGATAAATCTCCCTGGAGGTGCCCCTGAGGCGGTGGCTCATCATGTCGCTGGGGCGCCTCTGCCGGATGATCAGGAATTCCCCGCCGTCCGCATAGGAGAGCAGGGGCTCGCTCTTGCCTGCCTCACGGAGACGGGTATAGGCGGCTTTCCACTCATCAATGGCCCGGCCCACGGGCCGCCACAGGGTCTGCTGACGGCCCTTGCCGCCCTGATAGGCCTGGATGAGGAGTTCCAGTCGCTTCAAGGCCTCAGGCGGAAAAAGGCGGGCGTAGAAGGGATGATGGAAGACCCTCCGGATGCCGAAACGTTCCGGGAAATCCGACACCGTGCTTCCCCTGCCCAGCCAGAAGGGCACGCCGTTGAGGGGCCTGAAGGGGAGGGCAAACTCCAGGTTCCGCAGGGTCTCCTCAACATCCGTCTCGTCACTTCCCGGGAACTCAAGGATCAGGTTGCCTTTGAGGGCCGGTGTCCCCAAGGCCTCGCAGTGTTTCATGATCTCCAGGTTCCGTATGGCGGTCGTCCCCTTGTTGAGCCTGCGGAGGAGGTTCGTGCTGAGGGCTTCGACACCCACCTGCACCTCGTGAACCCCCGCAGCGCCCATGGCCGCCAGTTCCTCTCGCCGGGTGGTGGCCCTGATCTCGGCAAAGAGACGAAGGTCCTTCCCGATCCGGGCCATGGCCTCGAAGAGCCCTTTCAAATCGGCCGGGGGGAGGAGGTTGTCCATAAAGGAGACGGACAGGAGTCCGTGCCTTTGCGTGAGGATTTCCAGTTCCCGAAGGATCCGCTCCGCGGATTTTGTGCGATAACCGTCCCACTGGAGGTTGAGGTTGCAGAAGGCGCAACCCCCTGGGCCGCGGCCCGAGGTGGACCCACGCCACCAGCATCCCCTGGACATCTCCATGGGGATCGTGGGATGGAACCGCTTTTCGGCGGGCAGCCTTGCCAGATGATCGAAATAGTCGGCGTAGTCGGGCACGGGGAGTTCATCAAGCCGGGGGACCTGGCCGTGGCTTCCCGCCCGGCCAGGGAAGTTCGTGTCCCGGGTCAAGAGGCCGGGTACGGGTTCGACCGTTTCTTCCCTGTCGGAGGCGGTCAACCCTCTCACGAGGTGCGCGAAAGGGAGTTCCCCCTCTCCGCTGATGACAAAGTCGATGGCGGGAAAGGCGCGGAGAAGGCTCCCGCCCATGGCACCGGAGCAGGCCGATCCACCCAGGACCACCTTGATGCCGGGGTGTTTTCGTTTGATGCGGTGCAGGAAGTGGAGGGTGGCGGTCAACTGGCCGAAACAGACACTGAAACCAAGGAGCCTGTAACTCGCCCAGTCCCTTTCCTCAAGGATTATGTCGGAAACGGTCTCCAGGGTCCGGCAGATCTCCAGAAATGGGTTTTTGCGGCAAAGGGGGGAACCCCTGGACTGCCTTTCCCAGAGCTTTGAGGCGGCCTCCCTTTGCCCGGGATAGAGGAGGGCCGCGTAGCAGCATTCCGAGAGCCATGTTTTTTCGGAGATCTCCTTGTAGAGATCGTGGCCCAGGGCTCCGGCGATATCCAGGTACAGGTGATGGGTGTCTACCCTGAGCTCCGGTATTTCCCGGGAGGCAAAGGCCTTCAGGGCGCCCAGTTGAATGGACGGGCGGTTGAAGAGAGGCCAGGGGGTGGAGAGAATGGCAATTCTCAAACCTTCTTGTCCTTGAGCCTGAGCGTCTTTCGGACCAGGTCCTTTTCGTGCCCGTAGTCGATAACCCTTTGAAGCATGATCTTCTGTGCCATCACCGGCCCGGCTCCGTGCCACGTCCCCACCCCATGGAGCCCAGCGGTCCAGTTCTGAAGGAGCTTATGGACCTTCATGATGTTTTCCGTGGGTTCGTCTGATCCGAAGCTGTAAAACTCCTCCACGTAGTTCTTCACCTCCGGATTCTTCAACTCCTTCAGGGAAGGCAGGGTCACGATGAGGCCGCCGCCGATATCCCCTGCAAGGGCCATCACACGCCAGAAGGCGTTGCAGACGTTCAACTTGGATACGTTTCCCATCATCTCGTCCGGCAGGTAGACGCCTGAGCCCAGGGGTTCTTCGGCCCCCTTGTGGGCTGCGGCGAGCCCGCAGGCCCTTCCCGTCTCTCTCAAAACCACCATTTCCATGAGTTGCTCATTGATGTGGGTGGCCTTCTGAAGCCCCTTGTATTCCTGGATCAGCCTCGCCGCTCCGATGATCTGGTTCATGAACCCCACCTTGCAGGTGCCGCCGCAGGTCATCCGATGGGTTTTGGCAAATCGCGTGACCAGCTTGACGGAATAGGGGACCTCCCCGCAATGGAACACCCTTTCCCAGGGAACAAATACGTCGTCAAAGACGACCATGGATGTCTCCCTCTGGCCGAAAAGGGGATTTCCGAGTTCCTCCAGATCATCGGCCAGATCCCTTTCCGCCGAGTAGGGCGTGTACTGGCAGATGTAGGTGATTCCCTTCGCATCCGTCGGGGTTGCGAAGGCGACCGCATAGTCTTCCTCGCCCTCAAAATGGGCGGCCTGTGGGAGGACCACCAGTTCGTGACTGGCAAAGGCACCGCTGATGTTGATCTTGGCCCCCCGCACCACGATCCCTTCCTTGCTCCTGTCAACCACCTTAAGGGAAAGATAGGGATCGGGCCAGTCAAGGGTTTTCTTGCTGCGGCTGCCTCGTGGCTCGGTCAGGGCACCGGCCACGGAGAGGTCCTTTCGCTGGACCATCTTGAGGTACTCCAGGAAGCGGGGGCGGTACTGGGTCCCCAGATCCCTGTCCATTTCCCAGGTGGTGCTGGCCAGGGAATGAAAGGCGTCATAGCCCACGCAGCGGTAGATGCAAGTGCCCAGGTTCTCTGCGGTGAAGGTCCCCGCCTCGGCCTTCCTGACAAGGTCTTCGTTGTTTGCGCTCACGTGGGTGTAACGGTTGACCGTCTCTCCCACGAGCGGAGAGTGACAGGACATGATGTCGGCGGTCTTTGGGTCCAGTGCCCAGGCATAGCTTGCCTTGTTCGCCTCCACGACCGTCCGGGTATTCCTGTTCTCCAGGATGCTTTCCACCTGCTTCCCGTTCATGAACACCCTCGGCTTGAGGGCCTTGAGGCTCTCTTCGAATTGGTCCGGGGTCATCAATGCCATGATCAAGTCTCCTTCCCGTTACAGGCCTGCGCCCGCAACTCAATAGTTGCATCCGGTGGACGGATTGAATGTCGAATGTCGAAAAAGAAACCCCCAATCACGAAGCCCGCTTTACGGGGTCTTCCCTTCGACGTTCGACATTCTCTATTCCATATTCCAAGGTTTGACCGCCTCTGGCGGGCTGGTGGGTTCGCCTTTCAGACTTCTTCGCACGCTGCAAAAAAGCTGCCGAGTCAGACTCTACCCCTGCGAGGAAGGGCTGACTTCCAGGATCCGGTACCCCTTCTCAAAGAGAAAACTTCCCAGGGCATCAGGAAGGGGTAAGCCTGTGGCGAGAATTCGTTGCCCTTCTCTGCCTGTGAAGGTGATTCCGGGAATGCGGATCAGGATATTCCGGGATTCATCTCTTTCTGCGGCCAGCAGAGCAAGGGGATTCGAATCATATGGAATGCCCAGAAAATCGAGCACCCTGGAGATCACTCCGGGAGGGCGGGTGTCACCGGAAATCGAGAGGATCCGGAACTGACGCTCGGCAAGCAAGGACATGATCTCAGGACCGATGCCCGAGAGGTCGATGACGCTCTCCCTTTCGTTCAGACGGAGGAGGAAATCTGCCTTGACCGACAGGTTGAAATCGGTCTTCCTGTCCGGGTAGACAGGGATCTCCGCGCCTTTGGAAAAGTCCTGGCCCGTGAGTTCCAGAAGCTTTTCGACAAGTTCCTGAGGTCCGCCGCCTGCCTTGAGCGGGGTGGCCTTCTCGTCGGTCAGGGCAGGGGTTTCTGTGCCGGTGGGGTATTCCACGACCCTGATCCCCAGATCCCGCAACAGGTTTTTCAGGGGAGCGGGGGTTCTTGCCAATCCCGGATCCAGCAGGGTGACGGCGATCACGCGGCTCTTCTGATGGGGATCGTTCGGGTCGGTCTGTACGACCCAATCGGCCCTCACACGCACGGAGATGTCCCCCGAGAGTTCCACCGGTTCATCGGCAGGGGAAACCTTCGGATAACCGCACGCAGAGAGGATCTTTCCCACTGCCACCCTCAGATCGTCTTTTCTCTCGATCCGTATGATTCTGTAATTCTGCCAGTTCGATGTGATCAGGCCGGTCATCTTTTCCGGGAGGCCGTTGACCGTATCCACAATGACCCGATTCCCGTTGGGGAGGCTGAGGACAGGGAAGGATTCCGCCTTCAGATTGATCTGGCCTCCCGATTTCAAGGGTATGAAATGCTGACCCCCAGCCGTCCATTCCAGCCCCATCTCCCGGAAGATCTCCGTCAGCCGGGCCACCAGATCGGTTCGTTCCTCTTTCGGGACCTCCTCTTTGACCTCAGGGGGAGGGACCTCCTTGATGGGCATCCTGACAACCTGGGGCGAATAAATGGGCAGCCTGATCTTCTGCCCCGGGTAGATGGTGTTCACGTCCGTGAGGGAAGGGTTCATCTTCTTCAGGAGGTCAAGGTACTCGTCATGGATCTCCCTGTCCGGCACGTCGTAGCGATTCTTGATCACCTTGATCAGGGTGTCGCCCGCCTTGACCGTGTAAAACGCCAGATCCGCATCCTTGAGTTTTTCCAGGGGGACCCTTTCCTCAGGACCCTTAGGTGCCGGCAAGAGCCCTGCCTTGCGGGGCGTGATGGTAAGGGGTATGACGATGGTTTCCCCCGGATGGACCAGGTCCAGGTTGGTCAAAGAAGGATTAAGTTTCTTGAGAACCAGGAGGAGTTCCTGCAGGTTGCGCTTTTCCAGCAACCCCCTCTCCCTCAAGAGCTGCCAGAGGTGCTCCCCTGCCCGGACCTTATAAGATTCGGTGAGCACCTTGCGCTCATCCACCTGGACGACCTCCTTGTCTGCCTCGGCGGTCTGGACAAGGGATATGGAGTAAGTCTCCTCCTGTCCCTCCTGGGCAGAGAGTTGACCCACCTGGCCGAGAAGGCTCATCGCCCAGGAGGCGAGCAGCACGAGAAGGGGGTATCTCATCAAAAACCCAATTTTTTCAAGGCGTTAAAACAAAACTCTTTTCATCTTAGATAGTTAGGCTGAACGTTGTCAATAGTTTTCTCCACCATGGAGAATATGGTACTATATATTGGTCGGCATTGGAAGCTCTTATACAGCATATGGTATTCTTTCTTTACAAGCCTTCCGGAATCTGGTAAAGAAATGGCTGAACGCGGAAGGTTGATCCGCGATCCCTGGATGGACACGACCCGGAGGAGGATGTCCCCATGAAGATCAAGAAGCTCTCCGTCGTAGGATTCAAATCCTTTACGGACAAGGTTGATATCCCCTTTGCCGTGGGGCTGAGCGCCATTGTGGGTCCTAACGGATGCGGGAAAAGCAACATTGTGGATGCCATCCGGTGGGCCATGGGGGAGCAGAGCGCGAAGATCCTCAGGGGCCGCCAGATGGAGGACGTCATATTCAGCGGCTCCGACGGCTGCAAAGCCATGGGCATGGCGGAAGTCAGCATTCTCTTTGAGAACGGGGACGGTTCTTTCCCCACCCAGTTTTCGGATCAGAGCGAGCTCTCCATCACCCGAAGACTTTACCGATCCGGGGAGAGTGAGTACCTCCTGAACAACGTCCCCTGCAGGCTGAAGGATATTCAGGAGATCTTCATGGACACAGGTCTGGGAAACAGGGCCTACTCCATCATCGGCCAGGGAAGGATCGGGTCCATCATCGAGCAGAAACCGGAAGAGACCAGGGCCATGCTGGAGGAGGCGGCAGGGATCACCAAGTACAAGAAGAAGGTCGAGGAATCCCAGAGAAAGATCGAACTGGCCAAAGGCAACCTCCAGCGCGTGGAGGACATTCTTGGTGAAGTACTGAGACAGATGCGGGCACTGAAGAGGCAGGCGGCCAAAGCCAGACGTTACAAGGCCATCAGCGAGGAAATCCAGGAGTTGGAACTCACTGTGGCGGCCAATTCATACCATCAGTTGAAAGGGGAGTCAGAACACAGGACCAGGTCCCTGGACGAATTTTTGCATGAAGAAGTGTCGCGATCGGCCGAGTTCTCCTGCATTCAGAACAGAATAGGGACGATGAACCTGGAACTGGAAGAGAGGGAGCGGGACATTTCCCTCCTGAGGGGAAGGTATCTTCACGCCAAGGAAAAGGTGAGCAAAAAGGAATCCACACTGGAATCCCTGATTGCCGAGAAGAGGATGCAGGTGGAGATGGAGGC
>JAFGPH010000661.1 GCA_016926135.1 Deltaproteobacteria bacterium | reverse complement strand
GTTTTTCCGACGCCTCCCTTGCCGCTCGTTACCGAGATGACCCGTATCGGGCGCTGATCCTTGCCCGCCTCCGCGGAGGATTCCCGGCATAAAGGAGGTCTTCCGCATCCGGTCCTGTTCATGTGAACGATGCCCCTAAGTCCGCTCGCCTGATCCATACTCACTCACCTCGTTCGTTGGATGATCCTCCACCGACTTGACCCCCCGCAGAAGTATCGAGGCCATTTTCCTTCTTGAGGCCGGTTCAATGTCCTCAGGGACCTGCTGTCCGGTGGTCAGGTAGGAAATGGGTCTCTTGCGCGCAATCAGGAAATTGACCATTGAGGAGGCATCCTGCGTTTCATCCAGTTTCGTAAAGATGGTGCTCCTGATGGGAAGTTCCCCGAACCGGTCGTCCGCATGGAGGAGATTCCGATACCTGGCCGTGGCGCTCAAGACCAGATAGTGGTGGATGTCCTCCGGAACCTGGAAGAGGGCCTTCAGCTCGGCAATGCCCTTCTCGTGATTCGGACTTCTGCCCGCGGTATCGATAAAGACGTAATCGCACCGGCGGTGCTTGTTCAGGGCCCTGCGCAGATCTTCGGGACTCACGGCGACCTCCAGCGGGATGCCCATGATGCGGGCATAGGTCTGCAGTTGCGCCACGGCCGCGATCCGAAAGGTATCGATCGTAATCAACGCAGCGCGTTTCCCCTGTTGGACGGCCCTCAATGCAGCCAGCTTCGCCAGGGTGGTCGTCTTGCCCACACCCGTAGGGCCGATAAAGGAGTAGATCCTTCGGACGGGGCCTTCATCCTTTCCCATGTCGACGTTGATTCGGGTCACGACCCTGGAGAGGGTGTCCAGGATCAACTTCGTCTCCGTAAGCCTCTGCCGTCCCCCCTGCTCATGACACTCGTCGATCACCTCGCGGATCACCTCCGGTCTCAACCCGAAGTTGAGCAGGTGCATGTAGCGCGTCCTGATGGCCCGGCTGAAATACACCTCCGGGCGAATCACGCCCGACGCGGAACCGCTGAGAATCACCTCCCGCAGTTCCCTGAATTCCCCCTCCATCCGATGCCATTCCTGAAGGATGCCCTCGAACCTTACGGATCCCCCGGGAGGAGACTTCTCCCCCGCGGCCTCGTAATCGATGGCGGCCGTCACCTCGATCTTCTGTTCCCGTTTCCTCCCCTTCCCTGGAGCATGAAGGGTCTGAGTTCTGAGGATGACCGCATCGGGTCCCATTTCCCTTTTGACCATTCGAAGGGCCTCTTGCGTATTTCCGGCAACGAATTTTTGTATGTTCATTGTCTGAATCCTATGTCGCCCAGGGATTCCACCTCCAGTCCGCCCGGGATCTCATTGTGGGAGAAAACGGTGATTGGAACCTGGAATCTCTCGCACAGCTTTTTGAGGTGTCTCCTTACGGTCGTGGAGCAAAGGATGACCGGCTGATCCATCTTCTGCGTCGCCTTTTTCAGGCTGTCCCTGATCGCATCGACGATCCCGCGGGCCTGCTGCGGCTCGAGTGCCAGGTAGGAACCATATTCCGTCTGATTGATGCCTCCCGCGATGACCTCCTCGACGTCCGCATTTACGATGAAGACCCTGAGAGTCCTGCCCTCCTCGACATAGGCCCTGGTCAGGGATCGGGCCAGTCTTTGCCGTACGTACTCCGTCAGGATATCCGTATCTTTCGTCATGGGGGCATAGTCGGCCAGGGTTTCAAGGATCGTAAGGAGGTCCCGGATGGAGACCTGCTCGCGGACCAAGTTCTGCAAAATCTTCTGAACGGAGCCCAGGCTCAGCAGACCCGGCGTGAGTTCTTCCACCACCTTTGGGTTGCTCTTCGACAGGTTGTCCAGGAGACGCTGCACCTGCTGACGCCCGAGGAACTCGTGCCCGTGCTGGCGAACCACCTCGGACAGATGGGTGGCAACCACGCTCGGCGGATCTACGACGGTATAGCCCGCAAACTGGGCGTCCGCCTTTTTCTCCTGGGTGACCCACAGGGCCGGCAAACCGAAGGCCGGGTCGGAGGTCTGGACGCCCTCGATTTTGACCTTGACGTCGCCCGGATCGATGGCCAGGAGATGGTCCATCATCAGTTCGCCCTTGGCCACCCGATTCCCCTTGATGCAGAAGCCGTATTGGTTGGGCCTCAACTCCAGGTTGTCCCGGATGTGAAGCGAGGGCATGACCAGGCCCATCTCCAGGGCGAATTGCTTGCGAAGGGAACGTATCCTGTCGAGAAGGTTCCCCTGGATCTTGTTGTCCACGATGGGGATGAGGCCGTAGCCGATCTCCAGTTCCAGGAGGTCCAGGGGAAGGAGCGTCTCCACTTCTTCCGGGGTGAGCTCCCGGGTCTCCTCCTCGACCGGGACCTCTTTCTCCTTTTCCTTCCGTATTCCCTCGGCGGCGATGCCCCTGGAGAGGAAGAAGATGCCCCCCGCCAGGAGGAGGAAGGGGATGGCGGGCATGCCCGGGGCCAGGGCGAACAGGGCGACAACGCCCGATGCGATCTTCATGGCCCTGGGCTGGACGCCGAACTGGTGCGCCAGTTCGGATCCCATGTTGCCCTCCGAAGCTGCACGGCTGACGAGGATGCCGGCGCCCGTCGAGATGACCAGGGCGGGGATCTGGCTCACCAGGCCGTCGCCGATGGTCAGCAGGGTGTAGTTCTGCACCGCGGTGGAGATGTCCAGTCCCATCTGGAGGACCCCGATGATCAGCCCGCCGATAATATTGATGAGGGTAATCAGAATCCCTGCGATGGCATCCCCGCGCACGAATTTGCTGGCGCCGTCCATGGCCCCGTAGAATTCCGCCTCCTTTGAAATCTGTGCACGCCTTTCCCTGGCCGTATCTTCGTCGATGAGCCCGGCGTTGAGATCGGCGTCGATGCTCATCTGTTTGCCCGGCATGGCATCGAGGGTGAAACGGGCCGCCACTTCGGCGATCCTTCCGGAGCCCTTGGTGATCACCACGAAATTGATGACCACCAGGATGACGAACACGACCAGACCCACGGTCGGGCTTCCCCCTACGACGAAGGAGCCAAAACTCTTGATGATCTTGCCTGCCGCCAGGGGCCCGCCGTGACCGTTGAGCAGGATCAGCCGCGTGGATGCGATATTCAGGGACAGGCGGAAAAGGGTGGTAATGAGCAGCAGGGAGGGGAACACCGAAAAGTCAAGGGGCCGCGTTGCATAGATGGTCAGCAAGAGGATGAGTATGCTCAGGGTGATATTGAAGGCCAGGAGGATGTCGAGCATGGTCGTGGGCAGGGGGATGATCATGACCATGAGGATTCCCACGATACCCAGGGATACCCCCACATCGATGTTGGCCCCGAAGGAAAACTGCCGCAATGGAACCTTTGCCGCATCCATTGTTGTACCTCTTACCCGATTCCCGTTCTTTTCTTGATTCTGTACACGTAGGCGAGGATCTCAGCCACCGCCTTGTAGAACTCCGAAGGGATTTCCTCCCCGATAGGGATTTTATACAAGTTCTGTGCCAGCTTCCTGTTCTCGATAACGGGCACGTGATTCTCCTGCGCCACATCCCGGATCCTGAACGCCACCTTGTTGGCCCCCTTGGCGACCACCCGCGGCGCCCCCATGGCCGCCGCATCGTATTGCAGGGCAACGGCCAGATGAGTAGGGTTGGTGATCACCACGTCGGCCTTCGGGACCTCCTCCATCATCCTCCTTCTGGCCATTTCCCTCTGGATGGATCGGATCCTGGATTTCACCATGGGATCCCCTTCCGTCTGCTTGAACTCATCCTTGACTTCCTGTTTGGTCATCTTCATCTTCTGTTCGAACTCCCACTTCTGATACAGGTAATCCAGGACGGCCAGGATGGCGATGACCCAACAGCACCTGAGAACCACCTTCAGAGAGGTCTCGCCCAGCGTGGTAAATATCTGGACCTTGTCCATGTAAAGCAGGGGCACCATGTGATCGAACTCGTCCCGCAGGGTGGAGTAGGCCGCCCAGCCGACGATGAGGATCTTGGCCACCGACTTGCCCATCTCCACGAGGGAGCGTTTGGACAGGATCCTCTGAATCCCCTGGATCGGGTCGATTTTTGACGCCTTCGGCGCCAACGGTTCGACGCTCCATAGGAAACCCGTCTGTACGTAATTGACCAGAACGGCGATGACGCAAAGGACCCCCATGATGGGCAGGATCATCCAAAGGTATTCCCTGACGCAGCGCAACCCATAGACGACCACGTTGGTGTCGCCGGATTTGAAGACCGGGATCTCCAGGAAGGTCCTTTCCATCAAACCGGCCAGATCCTGGGACAGGTACTTGCCGGCAAAAAACAGATAGAGCACCCCGGCGGACAATACGGCGATGGAGGCCAGTTCCCTGCTCTTGGCCGCCTCCCCCTTCTTCCGAGCCTCCTCCCTGCGTCTTGGGGTTGCCGGTTCCGTCTTGTCCTGGTAACTTTCCTCCGGCAAGGCCTACTCGCCTCCTTTCTTTATTTACATGGCCCGCAACATCCCCATGAGCAACTCACCGATATTCTTGATCAGCTCCGTGATCAAGGGCGTGAGGCTCGTCAGGGTCAGCCCGAAAAAGATCAACCCGATGCCGATATTGAGGGGAAATCCGATCATCAGGATATTCACCTGCGGGACCGTCCTGGCCACGATGCCCAGGCAGAGATTGGACAGAAACAGGGCGATCATGATGGGCGCCGCGATCTTGAGACCCACCAGGAACATCTGGACGCTCGCACTGATCAGGGCCTCGGACAGAGACCGGCTCAGGGTGAAGGTGTTCAGGGGGACCAGGGTGAAGGAAGCGGCCAGGGCCCGAATGAGCATATGATGGCCGTCGATGGCAAAGAAGATCAGCAGCGTGAAGAGGTACAGGAACTGGGAAAGGGAGGTGCTCTGCTCCCCTGTTACCGGATCGATGGCCCTGGCCATGGAAAAGCCCATCTGGAAGCTCATGAATTGGCCGGCAAGCTGAACGGAAGAAAGAAGAATCCTCGCGCCGAAGGCCAGAAATAGTCCGAGGATGCATTCGGATCCCAGCCCCAGGATCACCTCGGGAAGCGACCCGGGCAGGCGTGCCGGAGGGGGGACGACCGGGGTCAGGATGGCGGCCAGGAGAAAGGAAAGTCCCGCCTTCCACAGGGCCGGGACCCCCCCCGCCCCGAAAAGGGGCAGGAGAAACAACACCATGCTGACGCGCATCAGGACCCAGAAGAAGCCCTGCATCTGCTCTATGGATTCCAGGGGAAACGTCACCGTCGCGCTCCTTGAAATCCACCTATCGGATCACCTGGGGGATGCTCGTCACCAACTGGCTGGTGAAGGCGGTCAGCTTGCTCAGCATCCAGGGGGCGGCGGCAAGGAATGCCAGCAGCACGGCCACAATCTTGGGGACAAAGGTCAGGGTCATTTCCTGAACCTGGGTCGTGGCTTGCAGAATCGCGATGACGAGCCCTACCACCAGCCCAACGCCCAGGAGGGGCGCCGAGAGGATCAGGGTCAGTTGAATGGCCTCGCCGGCCATAGAAACTACGAATTCAGGCGTCATCTTCTTGACCTCACGAAAAGCTTCTGACCATGGACCCGACCAGCAGATGCCACCCGTCCACCAGCACGAAGAGCATCAATTTGAAGGGTAACGACACCATGAAGGGAGGAAGCATCATCATCCCCATGGAGAGCAGGACGCTGGCGACGACCATATCGATCACCAGAAAGGGGATGTAGATGAGAAAACCTATCTGAAAGGCCGTTTTCAGCTCGCTGGTCACAAAGGAGGAGATCAGCACGGTCGTGGGGATTTCCTCCAGGTTCTTGGGTTTCTCCGATTTGGACACGCTCATGAAAAGGGACAGATCCTTTTTCCTCGTCTGTTTGAGCATGAATTCCCGGATCGGCTGCAGGGCCTTGTGCACCGCCTCTTCCTGGGAGATCTCCTCTGCAAGATAGGGCTGAAGCGCCTCGCTGTTGACCCGGTTGTAGACCGGCGTCATCAGGAAGAAGGTCAGCAGAAGAGACAGGCCGATCAGGATCTGGTTCGGCGGCATCTGCTGGGTCCCGAGGGCGTGGCGGACCAGGGAGAAGACGATGGCCAGTCGCGTAAAGGATGTCATCATCACCATAATGGCCGGGGCCAGGGTCAAAACGGTTAGGAGGAAAAGGATCTGCAGGAGCACGGAGACCTGCTGGGGCTTGTCCGTCTGTTCTACGCCGATGGTAACGGAGGGCAGGAGCGGAAGCTGCTGCGCCGCCGCGATCCGGGGCGCCAGGACGAGCAGCAGGACAACCGACAGACAAAGGAGGAAAAATGCCTTCCGTTCAGGAATTCCCACGGTTCTCACCCCCGCAGACCTTCTTTCGCCATTGCTGCCAGGCAACCTTTTCATGAAGCAGGGCGCGAAATCCCTTTTCCGTTCCCGGGCGTCCGTCTTCCTCTACCCTTTCTTCCTCCGGGCGGTCGATCTTTGAGACCAGTTGAACGCTTTCCGTGCCAACCCCCAGAACCAGCCACTGGTCGCATACCTCCACCAGGGCCAGCGCCCTCTTGGGGGCCAGGTTGAGCAGTTGCACAAGGCGCATCCTGGGATGGACGCCGCCGGAAAGGGACCGGAACCGGAACCGCCTCATCAGGTAGAAAAAACAGAATATCAACCCCAGGATGAGAAGAAGGGATCCGGCCATTTTCACGGTTGCGTCGGCGAAATCGGCATTCACGGCGTCACTCCCTCATGACACGGGGCTGAATTTCTTGAAGGTCATTCTCATGACAGTCTTTTTACCCTCTCCCCGGGGCTGATGATATTGGTCAGGCGGATGCCGAACTTCTCGTTGACCACCACGACCTCCCCCTGGGCCATCAGCTTCCTGTTCACATAAATCTCCAGGGGCTGATTGGTCAGCTTGTCCAGCTCCACGATCGATCCCTGATTCATTTTCAGCAGATCGCCCACCGAGACCTTGGTCTTGCCCAGTTCCACCGTGATCTCCAGCGGGACGTCCAACAGGAAGTCGATGCTTTGAGCATTGCCGCCCTCGTTTGCCCCAGGCGCCACCTCCGCGAAGGTCACTTCCTTTGCGGGGGTCAGGACCTCCT
>JAFGPH010000660.1 GCA_016926135.1 Deltaproteobacteria bacterium | reverse complement strand
GAACACAAAGAATAGTCAGACAGCCCGCCCTGGTGCGACCAGTCGGGTCTGTGTGAGGGGATCTTCACGAGAGGACATAAAGATCAAATCCAAAACAAATCCCGAAATTCCAATATCAAATGACCAAAACAGGCTGCAAGTCATTGCTCAATTCTCAGTCTTTGCTCTGCGTTCTCTGCGCCTCTGCGTGAGATAGAACATTTTCTTTCACCACGAAAGCACGAAAGGTCGAAAACACGAAAAAGGGAGCTTCCGACAGGATTTACAGCCCGCCCTGGCGCGATGCGTTCTTGATGAGATGTGGTAGTCCCTATGGGGTATGTGTTCCAATAAGCCTGCCCCCTAAGGAACCAGGTCTGGACCAGGGGATCAACAGGATGGGCGCTGCGCGGCGGTAGGGGTTAGTAGCGCTGCGCTTGAGGCTAGAGATGTTGACCTTCCTGCCTACTGCCCCAAAGTCACCCACGGATTCTGATCCTATGAGGTTCTATCAACAGCAATTTCCCCAAAAAGTATTGCCTTTCAGGATGCGAAGAAATGAAACCCGTAAGCCTTGAGATTATTTGCGGAATAGCTTCTGGGTGGTTTCTGACTTGAAGAGCCACTATGCCTTTATAATCTGCCGGAGGATAGCCCACGATATCAGCGAAATCCCCGTTAAGGGAGATAAGAATGGCATCAAGTTCCTGAGCCTTGCCTATCACAAGCGGGTCAGGTGAATCCGCTGCTATTAAATCCTTGAGACAAAGCGCTTCGTGCCCTTCATCGCAAAGAGCTCGGATTATGGAACCGGGAACGCAATGGTCTACGAAGAACTTCAGCTTCATCACGCGGCGACTTCAAACTCTGCCAAATCACGGGCATAGTCAAGGCAGGCAGCAACCTGTTCTTTATTGAGGTCGGGAAACTCGGTTAAAATCTGCTGAGCGTTGTTGCCTGCAGCGTAATATCCCAGGATGAGGCCCACAGGGATTCGCGTCCCCTTAATCCTAGGTTTTCCTCGCATTACGTCAGGTGTGCTCACAATATGTTCCTTCCAGTCAACCTTCATGATTTCCCCCTTTTCATGAGAGAGGACAAAAGGCTCAAAGCTGAAATCAAGGCATAATTCATTTCACCGCCCGCTTCGCTCAAGCACGCTAAGACCGCTGAGCCAACAACCAGACAGGCCGCCCTGGCGCGACACACTTGACATGCCCCTGTGGCATTGCCCTGACCTCTGTACGAGTTAAAAACCTCACGCTCTGTCAACTCAGGCCTGGGCCAGGGGATCAACAGGATGTGCGCTTCGATTCAGGAAAGAGGTTAAAGGACAAAGGTTAAAGGACAAAACACGAAAACACGAAAGGACGAAAACACGAAAAAGGGCATTTACGACAGGATAGCGCTTGGCGGCCATAGGCAGTAGGAGCGCTACGCTTGAGGAGCACTCCGCTGCGCTCCGTTTTAGGCAACTGATTTCCGCCTACCGCCTCAAGGGCCCAAGGCCCGATCCTAAAGCCAAATGCCTCTTCGCCCTTTGAGGTTTCAGCCCTTCCAGCTTCCTCGCCTCCTAGCCTCCAAGCTTCCTGATCACCCTGGCCGGATTCCCCGCCACGATCGCCCTGTCGGGAACGTCTTCGAGGACCACGCTGCCGGCGCCCACAATCGCTTCCTCGCCGATGGTGACCCCGCACAGGATGGTGGCATTCGAGCCGATGGAGGCGCGACGCTTCACCATGATGGGCACCACCTCCCAGTCCGCCTCGGTCTGAAGATTCCCGGAATCCGCCGTGGCCTTTGGGTATTTGTCGTTGATGAACATGACCCCGTGTCCGACAAACACCTCGTCCTCGATGGTGACGCCCTCGCAGATAAACGTGTGGCTCTGGATCTTGCATCGTTTCCCGATGGTTGCGTTCTTCTGCACCTCCACGAAGGGCCCGATCCTGGTACCGTCGTCAATCTTGCAGCCATAGAGGTTGATGAAGTCGTTGAGCATGACGTCTTTTCCGAGCACTACGGTGGGGGCGACCTTCTTTAGGGACATAATACGACTCCTTGATGGCTGGAAAGCTGGGAGGCTGAAAGGCTAGGAAGCGGGGAAGCTAGGAAGCTGGGAGGCTTGAAACCATGAAGATCATGAAACAGGGAATCTGCGAACCGAAGCTGGAACGGTAGAACGCGAAGAGCGGCTTTTTGCTTCCCAGCATTCTCGCTTCCCAGCTTTCAAGCCTATATTCCTTCCGAGCCTCCTCGCCTTCTCGCTTCCCAGCCTGCTTGCCTGCTTGCCTGCTAGCCTGCTTCCGACTGCCTCATAGAATTTCCAGAGGCTCCTGCCCAGATTGTCATAACCAGTCTTGAGATCGGTGTAATCCTGGTCCTTCAGGTATTCCAGTCTGTGAGAGAAATCGATCAGGTATTTTGTTTCCCCCATAGAACCAAGGCTGACATTGAGAAACCGAGCCAACTCGCGATCACCCTTTCTTGAGTATCCTTCCACGATGTTTGTGGGGACAGAGAGGGCAGATCTTCTTAACTGCGAGGTAAGTCCAAACATCTCTTCCCGTGGAAATCCTTTTGTCTTCAGATAGACCTGGTAGGCCATTTCATCCGCCAGACGCCAAACCTCAAGCTTTTCCCACCTTTCCTCACTCATGCTTCTTCTCTCCGCTTCCCAGCCTTCCCGGCCTTCCTGCCTCCCAGCTCCTAAAGACTCACCGGCATCCCGTTCCCCTCCAGTGACTTCCGCGATGCGGCCAGCACCTTGACCACCTCCAGGCCGGCCCTGCCGTCGGTCATGGGCTTCTTGCCGTTGTTGATGCACTCCACGAAGTGCCGGGTTTCAAAGGAGAGGGCTTCCAGGTCGTCCAGCTTCGGGGAATACATGTCGCCGACCCGGTACTGGACCTTCAAATGATACAGATCCTCTTTGGTATCAAAAAGTTGTACGCCCTTGTCATAGACCTTGATCTTCTCGCTCGGCTGGTTGTCGTCATACAGAATCATCCGGTTGGTGCCGCCGATCAGGGTCTGGCGGATCTTCACGGGGGAGACCCAGCTCACGTTGATGTGGCCCACCTTGTTCTGCTCCATGTAGATGGTCAAAACGGCCTTGGCAATCAGCTTGTCCCCATAATAATGGCACCCGGTGGCGGAGACGGTCAGCTTCTTGAGAGGCATGATGTAGTCCATGATGGAGATGTCGTGGGGCGCCAGGTCCCATATGACGTCCACATCCTGCTGGAACAACCCGAGGTTCACCCGGGTGGAGTCGTAATAAACCAGCTCCCCGAGTTCGCCCTTGTCCACAAGCTGCTTCATCTTCTGGACAGCCCCGGTGTAGATGAAGGTGTGGTCCACCAAGAGAATTTTCCCGTTCTTCTCGGCCAGCTCGATCAGCTCCTCGCCCTGAGCCACCTTTTCCGTCATGGGTTTTTCCAGCCACACGTGCTTGCCGGCCATCAACGCCTTTTTGGCCACCTCGTAGTGAGTTGAGACAGGGGTGGCAACGGCGATGACATCCAGAGTCTTGTCGCCCAGCACCTCCTCGGGGTCCGAGGAGAGCTTCACCTGCGGGTAGAGGCGGCCTGCGGCCTTCAGGCGGTCCGAGGAGAAGTCGGAGATTGCAGCAAGTTCAATGTCGGGGTTGGCGTTGAAGTTCCTGGCAATGTTCGGCCCCCAGTAGCCGTAACCAATCAGTCCTGCTTTGATCATCTTTCTTCTCCTTTCGGCAGGTAAAAGCAACCCTGACGCTCAAGGTGCAAAATACAGTAATCTCGCCACCCGCTGCGCTAGAGACACAGAGGTCACAGAGAAGTCTTTTCTTTTACCCGATCGGGAGATTCCGATCGGGTAAAAACAGCCGGCCTGCGGCGATCCGCTTTCCCATGAAGCTGTATCCCAGGTGCCATCCTATCACGCAACTACATCTGTGACGGAAATCAACAACCAACCTGTCACGAGGCTCCTTTTCATTTGGCGGTACCTCCCGCCAAATGAAAAATATAGCCCCCTCTGTGTACTCTGTGTCTCTAGCGCAGCGGGTGGTGAAATCCAAGCTTTACAGCTTCCCAGCCTCAAGCCATCGCCTCCTTGATGCCCTGAACAACATACTCGATCTGCTCTCTGGTGAGCTCCGGGAACATGGGAAGCGAGAGGAGTTTCTTCGCCACCGACTCGGTCACCGGGAAATCCCCTTGTTTGTAACCGAGATGGGCATAAGCCTTCTGGAGGTGGAGGGGCTGCGGATAATGAAGACCGGTTCCGATTCCCTTCTCGCCCAGCGACTTCTGAACGGCGTCCCGCTTATCGACCAGGACCACATACAGGTGGTACACGTGACGGGCATAAGGGGCCTCCTTCGGGAGGGTGATCCCAGGCAACCCGGCCAGCAGTTCGTTGTAAAGGGCCGCGTTTCTGCGCCGGCCTTCGTTCCACTTTTCCAGCCTCTTGAGCTTGATCCTCAGGATGCCTGCCTGAATGGCGTCCAGCCGGCCGTTGTAGCCTTCCATGTCGTGAAAGTATTTTTGGGCCTGGCCGTGATCCCGGATCATCTTGATCTTGTTTGCAATGCCTTCATCCTGGGTGACGATGGCACCGCCCTCGCCGTAAGCCCCGAGGTTCTTGCCCGGGTAGAAGCTGAAGCACCCCACCAGGCCCAAAGAGCCTGCCTTGCGGCCCTTGTACAGGGCGCCGTGCGCCTGGCAGGCATCCTCGATAACCGCGAGCCCATGCCTCGCTGCAACCTCCAGGATGGGGTCCATGTCCGCAGGCTGTCCGTAGAGGTGGACGGGGATCACGGCCCGGGGCCGCGGCGTATCCTTAGAGGCCCCGCCTTTGATGTGCTTCTTGAGGTAGTCCTCGAGCTTGTTGGGGTCCAGGTTGTAGGTCGTGGGATCGATGTCCACGAACACCGGCCTTGCCCCTGCCTGGGAAATGGATTCAGAGGTGGCGATGAAGGTGTTTGGAACCGTGATTACCTCGTCCCCGGGGCCAACACCGGCCGCCATCAGGGCAAAACGGAGCGCGTCGGTACCCGAGTTCACCCCAGCGCAATACTCGCTGTCGCAGAACGCGGCGAATTCCGCCTCAAACCCCGTGACCTGAGGCCCGCCGATAAAAGCAGCATTGGCCATGGCATCCCGCACCATGGGCATCACTTCCTGTTCGAGTTCCTTGAATTGAATTTTCAGATCCACAAAAGGTACGTTCATTCATCTCCTCCGGATAGAAGTTGGAAGCTCAAAGCTGAAAAGGGTAGGATCGTGTTCGTGATTCGTGCTCGTGTACGCGAATAAGGGAAAAAGGATAAAGGTGAAAGGTCAAAGGTTAAAGAACAGAAGCTCAAAGCTGAAAGCTCAAAGCAACCCGATAAGCAAACATGCATTGAACAAATCCGAAATTCACCCGCCTGAGGCGGGCTAGAATTCAAATATCAAATGACCAAAACAGGTTGCAAGCCATGACTCAGTCCTCAGTCCTCAGTCCTCAGTCCTGAGTCCTCAGTCCTGAGTCCTCAGTCCTCGCTCCAGTTCCTTTCATCATGCTTCTTTTGCCAGAAAATCAGACACCACGGACTTCACGAGCTCAGCGATGCGGGCGGCAAGCAGGTCCATCTTTTCCTGACTCT
>JAFGPH010000659.1 GCA_016926135.1 Deltaproteobacteria bacterium | reverse complement strand
GGACGAAAAGGCCCTGCAGGGTCTCGTGCTGGCGGACGAATGGACCGAGAGACTCGGGCTTTCCATCCACATCGAAGAAAAGCCCGGATGTCTGGCGATACACTGGAGAGGCCTGGAGGCAGCGCGGATCGCGGAAATCAGGCATCAGGTCACACCCGGGTGGTCGGCGCTCGCCAGAGAATGGGGACTGATCCTCGGGGAGTTTGACGGGGGGCTTGAGCTCCGTGTGCCAGGGAGGGACAAGGGAGATGCCGTCCGCACGATCTGTGGAGAGATGGGCAGCGGGATACCGATGGCCTATCTCGGTGACGACCGGACCGATGAAGACGCCTTCCAGGCGATCAAGGGCAAGGGGCTGGGCGTTCTTGTCAGGGAAGAATTCCGGGAAAGCGGGGCAGATCTCTGGCTCACACCGCCCGATGAACTCCTGGAGTTTCTGTCGCTGTGGGCAAACGAGACTTCCCAGCCCGTGTCTGGTTCGGGTAAGGCTTGTTGCGACGGGCCGATGAGAGAAGGGTGCATGGTACAAGGTGCAAGGTGCAGGAAAGAGGAAACACGGGAAAAGCCGTGAACCTGGAACCTTTCTTTTCATGGAGGAGCCCATGAGCGACCTGGTGATTGTCTCCAACCGGGGACCCTTCAGTTTCAACCGGGCCTTTCTGGATGAGGCACTGGAGTGCCTAGACCACGGGGTTGCACCCACAGCCCCGAGTTTCGGGGAAGGGGGACTTGTCCAGGCCATGGCGGCCCTCCTCAAGGCCGGCCGGTGGAATCCCACCTGGATCGGCGCTTCCATGGGCGACAGAGACATTGATGTGGCCCGAGGACATTACACCCGGCTGTTCCAGAGGATGGCGGAGGAAGGTCATGCCCCGGAGCACTTCCCTCACGTCGAGATCGAACCCGACAACAGAATGCATTTTCGTTACGGCGAGTACGATTTCCACACACGGTTCGTCTTTTTTGACACGAGGCACATGCACAGCTACTACAACCGATTTGCCAACGGATTTCTCTGGCCCCTCATGCACCTGACGAGATCCCCGCTCTTCTACAAGAAGACCAAGACCTTTCCCAGGCCCGTCTTTGAAAAAAACGACTTCATCCAGTACACGAGCAGCGGTGTGACCTTTGCCAATACGGTGATCGACCAAATCCGCAAGAGCAGCAGATCCCGCACGGAAGGGGACGTGGTGGTGTGGAATCAGGATTATCACCTCATGCAAATCGCGGATGTCTACCGGGCCCTCATGCCCATCGAAGGCTATTCGGAAGAAGATATGGACCGGATTCGTGTGGGTCAGTTCATGCATACACCCTTCTTTGACATCCACGAAATCCAGGGGCTCATTCGTGAGGACAAGAGGAACCGGGTGAAGGCCCAGAGCTACGATCCCTTCGGGGAAACCATGGAAAGCGTCCTCCAGAAGCTGACGTGGGGAATGCTCGCCAACGATTTCATCGGATTCCACACCAAGGATTACTGCGATAACTTCCTCGAAGCCCTGGAGGAGTGGTTTCCGGTGGAGATCAGGGTGGCGGGCCAGGCCTATGAAATCCTGTATCAGGGGAAAGTCACGACTGTTGCCGCACTGCCCATCGGTCTCGATGTGGACAAAATTCTCTCGGAGGTTCAGGAAGGCTTGATCCTGGATCATCCTTTCGGCAGGGGAAGCCTCCATGAGAAAATCACTGAAGAGAGGAGGAAGGGAAGGATTCTCTTTGGGGGACTCGAGAGATGCGACTACACCAAGGGACTCGTTGAAAGGTTGAGCGTCTTTCACCATGCCCTTCTGAAACTCGGGTCCCTGGACCGTGAGGCAAGGTTCTTCCAGGTCACCTCACCGAGTCGGCACGAGAATATCGATTACCGGAACCTCAACGCCATCCTGGAGTACGAGGTCGCGGTCCTCAATCGCAAGCTGGGGGACGAATATGTGATCCATCTGGGCGACGGAATTCCCGTTCCCCAGAACTACCGGTTCATGAAGCAGGTGGATGTCATGCTGGTCACCCCCCTGGAGGACGGACTAAACCTCGTGGCCTTTGAGTACATCCTCTCCCAGAAGCACAGGGAACCGGAGGAACGGGGAATCCTGGCGCTCAGCACGAGCGGTGCCTCTCGGGTCCTCAAGACGAGGGGCTTCGGCGATGAAGACGGAATCATCTATGTCAATCCCCTGAGGGCAAAGGATGCGGCTGAAAGGATCGTTGATGCCTTGCAAAAGAAACGGCGGATCTCCGAGAGGGTCATCCGGTACACGGAGACGGAGAGAAGGGTAGACGATTGGGCCGAAAAAAACGTGGAGGCGATTCTCAACTCCAGGAAGGCCGGATGACCCTCCGCCCTTGCCACGGCCACCCCGGGGATGCTTCTTTCCGTCCACCCTTTCCCTTGACTCGCGAGAACAGCCCCAGTAAACTCCCTTCCAGAAAAGAGGCCTTGAGGCTTCCTGCGACGGGCATGGGGCCACCTCGACAATCGCGGTCCCATGAGTTCAACCTTATCGAGGGCGTTTCCGACCATAAGGATTTGCCGCATTGGCTATTCGGCCATTCTATTACGGTCTCCTCTATCGGCTGGTCCCTTTGTGCCACTATCTTCTCCGCTTCTACCTGTCTCTCCTCAGGGTCAGGGTGGTGGGTGAGGAAATAGCGCTTGGGTGCCTGGCGGATTATGGGCGGGTGATCGTTGCCGTATGGCATCAACGTTTCCTGCCTGCCGTCGCCTATGTGGTGAAATTCAGGCATCTCGAACCGCTGATCATGATCAGTCAGAGCAGGGATGGCGAACTGGCAGCGCGGTTTGCAGAAAGGCTGGGCCTTGTGCCGGTGAGAGGGTCCAGCTCGAGGGGCGGGACCTCGGCTTTGGTCGCCCTTTTGAAAGCTTTCAGGAAAAACCCGGCCGTTATTCACATCGTGGACGGGCCCACGGGGCCAAAGGGGATTGTCAAACCCGGGCTTATCAGCATAGCTCAGATATCCGGCGCTGCCATCCTGCCCTTCATTGTATCTGCCAGGAAGGCGTGGATTGCGCGAAGCTGGGACCGATTCCTGATCCCCAAACCTTTCACCGAGGTGACCATCGAGTGGGGACAACCGTTTGTCGTGCCCCGAGACCTGGATCCGGACAGGGACGAGGAACTCAGAACGGAGATCGAGCAGCGACTTTCAGAGAGGTACGCCGAGGCCGACCTGAATGCAGGCTGGAAGCACCCTCTTTGATTCGAAGCAATCCATCATTGACGATAGAAAGGGTATTCATCTTTTACCATGTCCAGACAACCATCAGAGCATGTTCTCGCCTTTCTGTGGCGACCCGGTGAGATCAACCGTTCCGTGGTCGACGCGGCTCGCCAGACGTCCGCAAGCGCCATATTCGACATCAGCGAAGTTTCCACCGGAGATACGGCAGCGGCCCTCCAGACTGCGGGGGCAAAAGATATCAAGATCTCGGCGGAATACGTCATGGATCCTGCCTCCGAAGATTTTCTCCGGGCGTCCCGTGTGGACACCGTTTGGGTGGAATACCATCCGGCCCTTGATACCTGCACCCCCGAGGCATTTCTTGAGCGGCTGCGCGAGTTGTCGGTCCGGTTCAGGTGTGTGCCGATCAGCGGGGATCTGCATTTTCTCACCCTCGCCCTTCGGTCGGAGTGGCGTCCCGAGGCCATCGCCCTCAAGGGAGCCGAAGCCTCGGGCTTTGTGGGCGGAGAAACGGCCGGCATCCTTTTCTCTTTCCTGAAGGAAATAGCGGGTGATCGGTCCGCATCGCCCGGATTGATCATCTGGGGCGGCGTGGCCACGCCTGAGGCGGCCGCCGCCTTCCTGTCGACCGGCGCAAGGGCAATCGTGTTCGAGAGCCTCCACTGGCAGACGGATCTGGTTTCCGCCAACCCGGACCTGAGAGAGCGCATCTCCAGGCTTCGTCCCGAGCATACCACCTTGGTGGGACAGGGCCTCGGGGTTTCCTGTCGTTTCTTTGATAAGGGGAACTCTCTGTCCGTTAAGGAACTGAAGCAATCCGTGGAATCTCTGTTCAGTGGTGAGACTGCGGATCGTGCGCGCCGGGCCTTTGCCCGAAAGGTCAGAGAGATTGTCAAACCGGCACTGGAAAGCGAACTGAGCCGCCGGGATCTTGTTTTTCTGGGACCCGAGGCCGCCTTTGCGGATGCATTCGCCGAACGGTTTGGCCGCTCCACACGCCAGGCCATAGGGGCCTTTGCCGGAGAAATTGCACGCCTCTGCAGGGAGGCCCCGCGCAAACTGGATGGCTTCGTCGACAGCCCCGCCGCCGGGTCCCTGGGCACCCGGTATCCCTTCATCCAGGGCGCCATGACCTGGATCAGCGATATCCCGGAATTCGCCCTGGCCGTATCCGAGGGGGGCGGCCTCCCCACCATAGCCCTTGGAATGAAAAACCGCGCGGATTTGGAGCAGGACCTGGATCGCCTCAAGGAAGTCATGGGCCAAAGACCCTATGCGGTGAACTTCCTGGCCCTGCCGGAGAACCCTCATCTCCAGGAACAACTCGCCTGGATAGAGCAAAACCGCCCGCCCTTCGCGGTGATCGCCGCCGGGGAACCATCCTATGCTTCCCGACTTCAGGAGAAGGGGATCCAGCCGATTTACGTTGCATCGAGCGAAGGCCTGATCCGCATGGCCATCGAGGCAGGTGTGGAGTTTGTTGTCCTGGAAGGGAACGAGGCCGGCGGGCATGTGGGCGAGCACTCGACCCTGACCCTGGCTCAGATTGCGCTGGAACTCAGGCGGAAAGAACCGGGGTTTTTCAGGGATCGGCACCTGGTTCTTGCGGGGGGTATTTTCAACCGGGAGACCGCCTTCAGGGCCTTCATGTTGGGTGCCGATGCCGTACAAATGGGCACGGTGTACCTGGCTACCGAGGAGATCGTCGCCACAGGCGCCCTGAGTCCCTTATATCAACGCCTCATCGTGGAATCCGCCCCCGGCATGACCACGATCTCCGGTGAGAGCATCGGCCTCAGGGTTCGGTCTCTCAAGACCCCCAAGATGGAGGCCATCTGTAGCTTGGAAAAAGGATGGGCCTCGGGCCAGTATAACGAGAGATCTTTTCGGCAGCGACTGGAAACCCTGAGTGCCAACAGCCTGCTCGTCGCCGCCAGGGGGATTCAGCATCCCCGTGGTCCGGCCGTGGACGAGGAGACCTGCATCCGCGAAGGTCAGTTCATGAGCGGCGCAATCTCCGGCGCCGTCCATCATGTGCTCACCATCTCTGAATTTCACCGCGACCTGGCCGAAGGCCCTCTGGAACTTACCCTCCCCGAATGGGATGAACACACCGGCCCGGCGGATGCTTCCCGGGCAAGATCGGCTGAAAAAGGGGAGAGGGTGGCCATCACTGGAATGGCCCTGGTCAATGCCCTGGGCAACACCCCGGCGGAGATCTGGGAGGCATGCCTGGCCATGAGGATCGGGATCAGCAAGGTGCCCCTCTCCAGGTGGGACCACGACCTGTACTATGATCCCGACCCCCGCGTACGAGGCCGGGCTTACTGCAATGTGGGTGCTTTTCAGAATCACAACGTTTCCCGCAAGGAATTGGGCATTGCACCTCAGGACTTCCGTTCCATGGCCGATTCCACGAAGCTGACCCTCTGGCTGGCCGAACAAGTTGTTCGGCAATCGGGCCTGCTGGATTCCGGAATCCCCAGGGAGCGCATCGGAGTGCTCATTTCCCAGAACTCCGGCGAGGGTGCGTCCACCATCACGGATCTGGTCTTCGACGTGAATTCCCATGAGATCATCGGGTGCTTGCAGGGTCTCATCCCCATGACGGCGGAGCTGGAAAAGGAGATCCGGGAAAAACTCCGCTCAGGCCGCCTCACCGTGGACGACACCACCCTGCTGGGCCGGCTCAATTGCGCGGCCGGGGGCTTTGTCTGCAACCGCTACGGGTTCAGAGGTCCGACTTACGCTGTCTCCGCCGCGTGCGCCACCAGCCTGGTGGCCCTCTTTAATGCCATTCAGATGATCAGAAACGGCGTTATCGATGCAGCCGTTGTGGGCGGCGGGGAAGAGCTTCTGCACCCCTCCCATTACCTGGAATTCTCCGCACTCAAGGCCCTGGCCGGGCTGTCGGGTCATGAACGGCCGGCCCAGGAGAGCAGCCGGCCCTTTGACGCCGACCGCGACGGCATGGTCCTCGGTGAAGGCGGGGGAATGATCGTTGTAGAGAGGGAATCGGTGGCGAAACAGCGGGGCGCCCCCGTTCACGCCTACATCACCGGTATCGGCGCGAGCAACAATGATCATGGGATGGTGGAGTCCCTGGCCGAGACCCAGATCATCGCTATCCGCGCTTCTTTCCGGGATACGGGCTACGGTCCCGATGGCGTGGACCTGGTGGAATGCCATGCCACAAGCACGATTCAGGGTGACGTGGAGGAGGTCAAGGCCCTCAAGGCCCTTTTCACATCCCCCAATGGGACGATGCTCTCCTCGTTCAAATCCCAGATCGGCCACACCCTCGGCGCCTCCGGCATCAACAGCCTCATCAGAGGCGTAACCGCCATGCAGGAGGGGATCCTGCCTCCCACCCTGAACTACCGGACCCCCGATCCCCGGATCGATCTGGAGGCGGCGGGCTTCCATGTTCCCGTTCAACCGGCCGACTGGTTGAGACCTGCGGATCGGCCTCGGCGGTTGCAGGTGAACGCCTTCGGCTTCGGTGGGGCCAATTATGTCGTGCAACTCGAGGAGTGCCGGGATGCCTCCGGCAGGGTCATGATCTCGACTCACCGGCCCGGGACACCTGAGGGTCACAGGCCCTCGGGCCGGAAAGGGCATGCCTCCATCCAGGGTGTTTCATTCTTTCTCACCCCTATGGCCGGCCGACCCTTTCGCGTAGGTGTCGTGGCCACCGGTGCTGCGGAGGCACAAGCCAAAGTGGAGGCCCTTTCTCCCGTCGAACCCGGGAGCCCTTTGTCGGAAAAGGTCCTCCGCGCCATGGCTCGACAGGGGATATTTGCCGCGCCGGCCGACGAACCCTCCAAACCCCTGGCCTTTGTCTTCACAGGCCAGGGATCCCAGTACGCCGGCATGAGCAAAGAGATTTACGACACCTTTCCCGAGATCCGGGCATGGATGGACAGGATCGCAGCCGTGGCCGATTTCGACCTGCTGGAACTCCTTTTTCATTCCGCAGAGGAAGACCTTCAGAAGACACGATGGCAGCAGCCGGCCCTTTACACCATGGAGTTTGCCATGGTGCAACACCTGATGTCCATGGGGGCGAAACCAGCGGCCATGGCCGGGCACAGCCTGGGCGAACTCGTGGCCATGAGCATCGCCGGGGTCTTCTCCTATGAGGACGGCTTCAGGATCGTGAATAAGCGTGCCCAGTGCATGGACAAGGCCAGCGGGCTCCGGGGAGACCCGGGCACCATGATCGCGGTGGACGCGCCCATGGAATACCTGGAAGAGAAGGTGGCCGGCCGCGAGAACGTCTACTTCACCAACTACAACTCGCCCCACCAGGTGGTCCTGGGGGGCGATACGGAACCGGTGCTGGCCCTCCTGTCGGAAATCAAGGGTGAGGGTCACAGGGCCACCCAGCTCAGGGTGAGCATGGCCTTCCACTCACCTATCATGAAGGTGATCCACGATGAGATGGCGGAGTTTGTCTCGACCATCCCCTTTCACCCCCCCAGGATCCCGGTGGTGTCCAATACGACCATGAAGCCCTATCCCGCCGATCCGGACCGGATGCGCGAAATTCTCATGGCGCACCTCGAATCCCCGGTTCACTGGATGCAGAATGTCAAAACCCTCTGGGATGATTTCGGCATCAGGGTCTTTGTCGAGATCGGCCCCAAAGACACGCTCTGCAACCTCGTCGGAGAAACCCTGCAGCAGGCCCTGTGTTTCCCCACTTGCATGCCCGAGGCGGAGGCCCATGCCTTTCGGGCAGGGGCGGCTCATCTTTATGCGTTGGGGCACCTGGAGCAGGAAGGAGTCCCCCTGTGGACAGAGGCAGACCGAAAGCGTGTTGTCCCCTCCCCTCCTGTCGGGATCATGGCCCCACCCCCTTCAGGAGACCGGGTGGCTGCCATTGTGCAGCGCGAGATCAACGCCTTTGTCATGGAATCCTTCGGCAAAATCATCAAACCTCAGATTCTGGAGGCGATCCGACGCGAGTTGGATCCCGCATTTACCCCGGAACGCCTCGACCGGATCCTGGGGGCCTCACCCGCCCCCCTGCCCCAGGGTAAACCACCGGCGAGGATCGAACAGCCTTTGCCCCCGCCCAGGCGGGAGGCAGAGACGACGGCCCCCCCTTCCGAACCCCCTTCCCGGGAGGACGGAAAGGAAAAAGTGGACTACGTGGAACAGGTCATCCGGATCATCATGAATGCCACCGGTTATGAGCGCGATGAGATCGAGCCCGACATGGACATCCGGCAGGATCTCGCCATCCGTTCGAGCCGTCTGCCCGTGATCATGGACGAGGTGGAGAGACGGTTCGGAATCACCGTCAATGTGGAGGATTTCGTGGGTCTCCGCACCGTGAGGGAGATAGGGCAGTGCATCGAGAGGCTGGCGGGCCAAACCGGCAAGGGGACTTCCACTCGTCAACCGCCAGACGATGCCGCCCTTGCCCCAGCCACAGTGGCGGCCGTTGAACCTGCTGCGCAAGAGGTCCGTCACCGGGCCTCCATCAAAAGGCTGATCATCGAGGAGGTCGCGCTCCGCCAGGGCTCCCTCAACCCGCTCACCCTGCAACCGGGCCAAGAGGTGGCGGTGCTCGGAATGCATCCCCGATCTGTTCTTGCCTCCGACGTCTCGCGTCTTCTGGAAACGGAACGCAAGGCCCGGCCGCTCCATCTGGACGGTCTGGGTCAGGGCAAAGACGGCGCCTTTGATCTGCGCACTTCCGATGGCGTTCAAAACGCGCTGCAGAGGCTCAGGGAGGCCCGATCCCTGGCGGGTCTCGTGCTGGTCCTGGAGGGAGGATCGCCATCCCTTCTTTCAGGGACCGAGGAGATCCCGGCCTTTCTCACCGGCTTCTTCGGCTGCCTGAAGGCCCTCATGACTTCAAAGGACAAGGCCTTTTGCCTGGTTCTGCTTCGGGGTGTCCAACCCCAAACGCCTGAAGCGGTGATCGGTGAAGGCATTCTGGGCATGTTCCTGGCCGCAGCCCAGGAGTATCCCTCCATGCTGTTCCGAAGTGTGATTCTGGATACCGGCACGGACATCGGGAAAGCGCTGGATTTCGCCCTAGACGCGGGGAACCCGATCGTTCAATGCATCTACCACGACCAGGAGCCTTTCTCTGTCAAGGCATCTCATGCGCCACTGCCCCTGACGGCCGGGCCCGGACTTCAACTGGGCACTGAAGACGTGGTGGTGCTTTCGGGCGGCGCCAAAGGAGTCACATGGCATATCGCCCGGGCCCTCGCCCCCTTCAAGCCCCGGATTGTGCTGCTGGGCAGAACCGATCTGGACCCTGCGGCGGCCTACGGCGCACTCCGCAGTTCCGGAGCACCCGCTGAGAATGCCTTGCGCCGTCTTTTCAAAAAGAAGGGGTCTGGCCCAAAGGTGGACAAACCGGAGAGTGAGACATCGAGTGCCCTGGCGGGCCTGGAACTGGCCCGAAACGTATCCCGTCTTTCCCTTCTGGGGCTCAGGGCCTCATACTACTGCTGTGATGTGGCGGACCCCCACAGGGTGGCCCTGACCCTCGACCAGGTGGTGAAGGAGTACGGCAGGATAGACGGGATCATTCATGGGGCCGGTATCATCCGGGACGCCTTCATGGAGATCATGACGCCCGAGGACTTCAAGAGGGTCGTCGAGGTAAAACTCCTGGGCGCCTGGAACCTCTACCGCGCATCCAGGGATCGTGGGCTGAGATTCTTTGCGGCCCTCTCTTCGATCGCCGCCATCCAGGGCAACGTCGGCCAGGTGAACTACTGCGCAGCCAACCGATCTCTCTCCGCCCTGCTGCGCTCGTGGACGGCCTCGCATGAGGGTCTGGTTTCAAAGGCCCTGATGCTGCCGCCCATCGAGGGGACAGGCATGGCGGAAGACCCGGAGGTCAAGGCGCTCATGAAGCTCAAGGGCCTGGATTCCGCCTTTGTTCACGCAGACGAACTGGCCCAGATGTTCTGCCGCGAGCTGTTCCTGGGCCCGCGCCAACAGTCCTGGGTCATACCGGCCCGCACCTTTCCAGCCGTCAAGAGAACCCTGGTCAAACCCGCGGAATCCGACGGGCATGAGGTGCCCCGTTCTCATGGCGGTATCCGATTCCAGCAGAGGGATCTGCCCATGATCGACACCGTGGAGGAACTGGATCTCAAGAATGGCGCACTGGTTGCCAAACGCACCTTTTCTCAGGACTCCGACCTCTGGCTGGAGGATCACAAACCCTTCAAGATCCTCAAACATCCTCTGGTCTCGGGGATTATGGCCGTGGAGACCTTCCTGGAGGCGGCCCATCTGCTCTATCCGTATTTGACCGTGCTCGGCGTGCGGCGCTTGAGATTCGAAGATATCCTGGAGTGTCCTCGGGGTGTAGGGCGGGAGGCACGTGTGCTTTGCCAAAGACAGGAGGACGGCGGCCAGGAGGTCCGCTGCCATGTCCAGATCTCGAGTGCCGATATGTCCCCTTCGGGGCGCACCCTGGATACGTGGTCCACGCACTACCAGGGACAGGTCATTCTCGGGCCGCGAACCGCACCCCTCCCTCCGCCGGAGTTGACCGTACGTGCGGAGGACCTGGACACACGGCCCCTGGAACCCCATGAAATCCAGGACGGCTATGAAAAACGCACCGGTCTCTGTGGACGCTACCGCGTCCTTGCGGAGATCCAAGGCACCGGGCCCGATGTCATGAAAGGGGTCACGCTCTACCGGGAGCAGGAGGACATAGCCGGTCTCGGCCGGGTCCGGTACCTTTACTCACCCTATCTCCTGGAAGCCCTGATGCACCTTTGCGCCTTCCACGGAGCCCTCCGGCAGGAGGAGGGATCCTCCACTGTGCTCCCTGCCGGCATGGAGGAAATGCGTTTCACCCGTCCCGCCCGGGATGGGGAGCGATTAACGATCGAAGCACGGCTCCGCGCCCGGGACGATCAGGGCCTTACATGGGACGCCCGTGCCATTGACGAGAGCGGCACCACCATCATGCAGGTCCTCTCCATGCGCATGAACCGGTTCACTCAGTGAGAGGGTCCCCGCCCCATGAGAGTAAGACATCCGGCACCGGCATCAACCCCTTGGACCCCAGATCCTTCCGAGCACGGGACGCTACACGCCCTTCCCCGCTTGCTCCTCGGGGATGCCGTGGTGTTCGCATCCACTGAATCGAGCCGCGGGGCAGGGCCTTACCTGGCCCTTAACCTGCTTCGGGCCCTCACGCGGGTTGATCCCCGATGGTCTCTTCCTACCCATGTAGACGCCCTCACCCTTCACAAGAGCGCCCTTGGGGCCCCCTCCCTACATCTGTGCGGCAAACAGGGACCATCCCTCTCTTTCAGTCACGGGGAGCGGAGGCTATGGGCCGCCATGTCCGCCACGAGGAGCGTGGGTATCGATGTGGCCTACCCAAAGGAATTCGCGGGCGACTACCCCTTTCACCGGGCCTTCAGGCCCCAGGAACTGGACTGGGCCAGGCATCTCTGCTCCAACGTTACAGCCCCGGCCGCCGCCCTGATATGGTCTCTGAAGGAGGCGTCCGTCAAGGCGACCGGGGAAGGGTTCCACCTCATTGATCCACTCGATGTGCGGGTGGGCACTCCTTCGTTCAGGAGGGGACAGGGGATCGTCTTTGAAGTGCTTGCCCACCGGCCCGTTTCCGCCTGGGCCAGTGAGGAGAGCGGCGGCTGGCTTTCGGTGGCCCTGGCCTAGTGCACCTTTTCATCCAGACACTACGGGGCGGTCATCGGCAGCAGGAGAAAGATGCGTTGCGGCCCTGAGAGACCACCCCCGGGGCGGCCCGTCATACGCCCCGTATTTGTGAACGTATTTGTGAAAAGGTGTACTTGGTCGACGTCAGATGGAGGCGGGATCAATGACCACCTTGAGGGGCGGCTCCCCCTTCAACTCGCCTCCCACCAAACGCACCGCCTCCTCGGCCCGTTCCAGCGGGAAACGGTGACTGATCATCTTGGCGAGGGGGTATCTTCCGCGCCTTGCCAGCTTGATAGCGGCCTCCACCGAGGCAAAATCCTGCGAAAAAACACCCAGGAGTTTCTGTTCCTTGAAGATGGCCTTGTCCAGAAGCAGGGGAACCTGGGTGGCGCCGCCGTAAAGGCCAGGCAGGACGATCGTAGCTCCCACACCGGCCAGATCCAGGGCCAGAGCAGCGCCGGAGGGATGCCCGCTCACGTCCATGACCAGTTCGGCCATATCCCCGCCCGTAGCCGCCCGGAGCGCCGAAACCGGGTCCTCCTGGTCCGAGCAGACCACGAGGTGGGCACCGAATTCCCTGCACAGATCCAGGCGCTTCCCGTCACGACCAAGACCCACCACCATGATCGGTTCGGCACCGGATTCCCTGGCCACGATGGTGGCGGCCATCCCCTGCTGGCCCGGCCCTACGATGGCCACGGCCTGCCCCATGCGGCAGCCGCCGATATGGCTCAGCCATCGGACTCCGTTTCCCAGGACCGCGCCGATCAGCACCCCCACTTCGGGCGAGATCTCCTCGCCGATCCTGTGAACCATGGCCCGGGGAGGCAGATACAGGTAATCGGAATAGGCGCCAAAAAGATGAGGCGGATCGGCGCAGCCGATCATCGAACCATAGCAGCGCATCCGCCTGCAGACGGTGTACCGGCCGGCCAGGCAGGCCGGGCATTCGCCGCACCCGAAGGCATATTCCACGATCACCCTCTCCCCTTCCCGAACACCCCAGAGGGAAAGGGCCTGCGGGCCTGCCTTGTGGATCCTGCCCACGATTTCGTGGCCCAGGATCAGGGGATAGGGGCGGGGGGCCCGTGCCGCCTTGCCCTTGAAGATACCGGGGTCAGAGCCGCACACCCCTACCAGCTCCACCTTGAGCAGACCGTCGTTTTCGCCGATCTCCGGCAGAGGGAACTCCCGGAGTTCCATACTGCCCGGCCCCGTCACCACCATGGCCCGGCTCGTCCTCATACTTGTTTCCTCCGATCATATACCGGTCCTGCCTCGGCCGAATTCTCCTTCAGCCTGGGTTTCACGACCCGGTTCATGGAGTTCTTGGGAAGCTCGCCCCAGGCCTGCCACAGGCGTGGCACCTTGAAATCGGCCAGGGCACCCGCACAATGGGCGATCAACGCTTCCCAGTCCTGTTCGCTACCAGGCCGCCATACCACACAGGCCTGGATCTCCTCCTCTCCTGCGGAATCGGCGGTCTGGACCCCCATCACCGCAACCTCGGCCACCGAAGGGTGGGCGAGCAACACCGTCTCCACCTCAGCAGCCGAGATGTTTTCCCCTTTCTTGCGGATCACGTCCTTCACGCGCCCCACAAAATAGAGCAGGCCCCGTTCGTCCATCACCCCCCGGTCGCCGGTGTGCAGCCAACCACCCCTCAATACCTGGGCGGTATCTTCCGGGCTTTCATAGTAGCCTTTCATCATGGCTGAGTTTCTAAGGACGATTTCGCCGGGTGCTCCTGGGGAGACTTCGCGGTCCTGTTCATCAACTACTCTTGCCAGGTTGGGCTCCTCCGGCGGAGTCAGCATGGGTCGGCCTACGGCACCGTCCACACAGTCTTCATCCGGCATGCCCATGACCGCCAGGACCGATTCGCTGAGGCTGTAAAGAGTCTGCAGCCGGACCCCGAAACGATGCTCAAAGTCACGGTAGTGCCCCTTGGGCGCCCCACCGGCCACGACCACCTCCACCGGATTCCCGGCGTCGTCGGGACGGGGATCACGGTTAAAAAGAATGCTGGTCAGGGCCAGGAGCATCACCACCTTGTTGGCCCGGTACTCCTTCGTCCACTCCCACATGCGAGACGCGCTGAACTTCTCCATGAGAATGAAGGTGGCCCCCGCACAAAGGGTGCCCATGGCTGAGTAGAACTGGGCATTCACATGGTAGAGAGGGTTTGCCGTAAGCAGGCGATCACTCGGCTGCAGCCGCGTGGTGGCGGCAAAGGAGGCTCCGGTGCGCAGGTAATTGGCCTGGCTGTGCACAACCCCTTTGGGAAACCCGGTTGTGCCGGATGTATAAAGGATGGAGGCCGGCGCGTCGAGATCGATGAGCGTTTCCGGCGGCCGGCCGCTCAAGTTCAGGAAGCCCTCCACGGACGTCATCCCTTCCGGAGGCTCCGGACCCTGGCTCACCCAATGGGTTACGCGCGGGCATGTGGTCTTCAGCTCCGGCAGCAGTCCTCGGCACTCCGGCCCCACCACAGCCACCCGGGCCCCGCAATGGTTGATGATGTAGGCCGCCTCCCGTGCGGTGAGCCGCAGATTGACCGGCACCATCACCGCGCCCAGCTTCCAAAGGCCCCACCACAGATAAAGGAACTCCGGGCAGTTTCCCACGAGGAGGGCTGCCCGGTCTCCCCGGGCTACGCCCAGGGCATGGAGGCCCACCGTCGTCCGATCCACCCGCTCATTAAGTTTCGAAAAGGAGACTTCCATTCCCGGACAGACCAGATAAACCCGGTCGGGGCATTCCAAAGTCCTGGTCTCCAGCAACGCACCCACATGGATCATCGCTGCCTCCTGCGCAGCCCTTTCAGTCGCCCGGCCCCTTGATCAAACCCGTGGTGTCAAAGGCATGACATTATTAGCAGAGGTCTCAGGTCGTCTTGTTTGGATCCGGTTCCGGGGCCGTGGACAGGGCCGCCCCCTGGCGGCGCTGCAACACAAAGACGCCGCCCAGAACCACCGCGCCGAAAATGTCCGTGAACAAACCGGGCTTGATCAGGCCAAGACCAGCCGCCAGCAGAAGTACCCGAGATGCCCACCCCAGCCGCCGCATCATTTGACCCATAAGGCTCGATCCCAGGGCCATACAGCCCAGCATCGCAGTAATGGAGGCCTGCACGACATTCCACCAATGGCCTTTGAGAATCAGCTCAGGGCTGTATACGAAAAAGAAGGGAGCGATATAGGCGATGGCCGCAAGCCGGGTTGCCTCCCAGCCTGTCCGGAGCGGCTTGCTGCCCGCGATGGCCGCGGCCGCATAGGCGGCCATGGCCTCGGGCGGGGTAACCACCGACAGACAGGCATAGTAGAAGACAAACAGATGCGCTGCCAGGGGGTCCACCCCCAGGTTGATCAGGACCGGTCCGCCCATGATGACGGTCAGGATGTAGGCGGCCGAGGTGGTCAGCCCAAGACCGAGGACCAGGGAGGCGATCATCACGAAGACCAGGGAGAGGGCCAGCCTGCCTCCGGCGGCCTCGATCACAAGACTGGAGAACTTGAGACCCAGGCCGGTCTGGGTGATCGTGCCGATGACGATCCCAGCGCAGGCACAGGCCAGCGCCACCTCAAGACATCCTTTTGCCCCACGCTCCATGGCATCCAAGACCTGTCTCCAGCCCATGCGTGTGCCCCTCCTGAACCAGCTCACCACAAGGACCGCCCCCACGGCCCACAGGCCCGACTTCATGGCCGAATAACCCATGGTCAGGATGGTGATGAGGAAAAAGGCGGGCAGAAGGAGGTGCCCTCCTTGCCGCAGCACCGGACCCAGGAGAGGCAGGTCCTCGCGGGCCATCCCCCTCAGGTCCCAGCGCAGGGCCTCCAGGTGCACCATGTAGAGCAGGGCGAAGTAATACAGGCATGCGGGGAGAATGGCCCCTTTGCAGACCTGAAAATAGGGGATGCCCAGCATGTCGGCCATGATAAAGGCGGCAGCCCCCATCACAGGGGGCATGATCTGGCCACCCGTGGAGGCCACCGCCTCCACTGCCCCCGCAAACTGTGGACGGTAGCCGATCTTCTTCATGAGAGGGATGGTGAATGAGCCGGTGGACACCACATTGGCCACGGCCGAACCGCTGATGGTTCCGAAAAAAGCGCTGCTGATCACTGCCACCTTGGCCGGCCCCCCCCGGAAGTGCCCGGCCAGGGCATTGGCAAAATTCATGAAGAACTCGCCCGTCCCTGATTTGACCAGAAATGCCCCGAACATGATGAAGATGAAGATGAAAGTGGCCGAGACCCCGAGGGGGATGCCGAACAGGCCTTCGGTCGTCAGATACTGGTAGCTCAGGATCTGTTCCAGATCCAGGCTCCCGTGCCCCCAATGCCCCGGGATATGATGGCCCAGCAGATTGAAGAGAAGAGCGAAGCCGGTGATGATGACCAGGGGAGATCCCATGAGCCTCCGGGTGCACTCCAGGACGAGGCCGATGGCAGCGGCGCCCATCCACAGATCCATGGTCGTGGCCTCTCCTCCTCTCATGACCAGGGCCCTGTACCCGTTTGCCAGGTGCATCATGACCCAGATGGTCAGGCCGCACAAGGCTATGTCCAGGAACCGGAAGCCCAACGGGTACTTCTGAGACGTGTACTTGCTGGAGATCGGCCTGCCCAGAAGGGTCAGGATGCAGGCAAACGTGAGGTGAACAGGCCGTTGGACCATGGCTGTGAAGACCCCGAACTGACACGTATAGATGTGGAATACAGCCATCGCCAGGGCCGCCACACGAAGCACCTGGGCCATCACCACATGGAATTGAGATCCCTTTTTGTCCGTCATGCGCGCTCCTATCGGGATGTACCGAAAAATGACACGTCTGTCTTTCCCGGCATGCCTCCGAGGGCACGCCACCATAGCCGCCAGAGAGGCCGGGCTACCGACCGAATGGAGAGCAAATCACCGGCCTCGGCATAATCCAGCAGGCGAAGTCTGCGTCCCCGGATCATCAGGGTGTGATTGGCAAGGTCCGGTGATCCCAGGCGGAAGGTGATTTCCCGCATTTCCTTGTTGATGTCAGTCAATTCCGCAGAGCCGTCGGGCCGAGAACGGTATTTTCCCATCTCGAAGCCCTGGCCGTTGAGGGAGGACTTGAAACTCATCCGGTCCAGAAAGATCCGGCCATCCTCTTCCAGGCGATAGTGTTCCTGAAAAAAGGAACGGTCATAGGAGTGGAAGAACCACACGGAGAACTCGGTTCCCGGCCGGACGTTCAGGCTGAGCAAGGGTAGACCGGTCTCACATTGGTAGGTCTCCAGCCGCTGCAGGGGCGTAAGAAGCGCCAGTCCTCCCAAGGCCACTACCCCTGCCAAAGAGGCCAACCACAAGGCCCGTCTGTGACGCCGCTTCACCTCTTGCCCACCTGCCTGCACGATCGGCCCTATTTCAGCTTCCCCTTGTCCCGGTAGTACTTCTCGGCTCCCGGATGCCATGGGATGGGCATGCCCTTCACCGCATTATCGAGACTGATCTTCTTGAACTGGGCGTGGATTTTGTCCAGCTCGTCCTTATGATCGAACACGGCCTTGAGGATATTCACGGCCAGCTCATTGCTCATGTCCTTGTGGACCAAGAAGAGGCCCATCCAGGCCAGTGTATGATGGGGTTTGTCCTGGTTCTTGTAGGTGCCGGCCGGAATGGTGGTCGGAAAGTAGGCCGGGAACTCCTTGTTGATCTTCTGGGCCACTTCGGGTTCGATGTCCAGAAAACGAAGGTCCCGCTGCGTAGCCAGGTCCATGAGGGCCGGGGCAGGTGTGCCGAGAGTGGTGATGACCGCATGGACGTTGCCGTCCTTGATGGCTTCGGCACTCTCCGTGGCGGAAAGGAACTGCTCGTCGATGTCGTCATAGGTGAGGCCATAGATCTTGAGCACGTAACGGGCCATGGCCTCGGTGCCGCTCCCGGGCGCACCCACCGCCACCTTCTTCCCCTTCAAGTCCTTGATCGTCTTGATCGGACCCTTGGCCAGGGTGTAGAACTGAATGTCAATGGGGTAGGTGGACATGAGACCGCGCAGTTCCTTGGTGGGCTTCCCTGCAAAGGCCTCCAGTCCGTTGTAGGCCTGGAAGGCCGTGTCCGGCATGGACAGGGACAGGGCGTCCTGCTTCTTCATGATGGCCCGGATGTTTTCGATCGATGCACCCGAAGGATGGGCCACTGCCTGATGCCCCGCGACGTACTTGTTGATCATGGCCGCCACGCCGCCGCCCAGGGGGTACCACGTCCCTCCCGTGGAAGCGGTCCCGATGGCCAACCGGACATCCGAGGCCTGCGCCTGCCCGCTGAGCCCGAAGACCAGGAAACAAACCAAACCGACTGCAACCCAAACACATTTCGAAAACCTTTTCATGATCCCCCTCCTCCTCCATGAAGCTGTGAAAGATTTCAGTCTCCCGGGCCGAGTCATCCGAGACCTCCGCCCGCCCCCTGCACCCATCCGAGGCCACCGGGCACCGCAGGCGGCCCCGAAGGAATGTCAGCCCCCATCCCGCAGTTGCTGCTTCAACACCTTGCCCGAGGCATTGCGGGGCAGATCCCGCACGAAAAGCACCTTCCGCGGCTTCTTGTAACTGGCCAGATGCTCCCTGCAGTAACGGATGACCTCGTCTGCGT
>JAFGPH010000658.1 GCA_016926135.1 Deltaproteobacteria bacterium | reverse complement strand
TTTACGTCGGCACGGTTTTTTCCTGATGAGAAGCTGGCTGGGATCCTGGCAACCGGAGAAGTTGGAGATCACGGGAGGAATCCGGCATGAAAAAATTTTACAAAGGCAGAGTTATTCTTCCTGCTGCCATAGAAGGTGAGGCCCTGGTGACCAGCAAGGGATTTAACAACCTGGCCTGCTTCTATCAAAGTATTCTTGCCGAGAGTGATATCGCCCTCTGTTCCGATCAGGACAACCCGGAGTTGTTTGGAAAGAATCTGACCGGTAAGATCATCTGCCTTCCCCGCTCCATAGGGTCGACGACCGCCGGTGCGACGTGGTACAGGGTTGCCCAGCTCGGTATGGCCCCCAAGGCCATGTTGTTTTCCCAGTCCATAGATTCTCTGGCCGCGGCCGGACTGATTCTAGCGGAGGTGTGGCTGGAAAAACGAATCTGTACTGTAGACCGGCTCGGCGAGAGTTTTCTTCATGATGTGCGATCCGGTATGCGCCTCAAGGTTCATGAAGACGGGACGGTCGAAGTTCTTTAAAGCCGTCAGGGGACGCGGAGAACTTACGGTAGAAGCTACAGCATGCCGGGCGGCTTATGGGTCGACGATTAGCTTGGCGACCGCGCGTTTCTGCGAGCCACGCCGCTCAGAGGTTGTGATATTACCCACTCAAGTCAAAATATCATCCCCTCAAAAACCTTTGATATGTCTGCCCTATCTGTATTTGGCCTGATTGCATATACTTGCTTCTATGGACGCCAGATTCCCGCATTTTGCGCATAGCATAGTGCTACTATACCCCTTAAAATGACAAACGGCCGATTAGAAAAAATGTGACTGCAGGACTTTCCACGTTACGCCGCCATAACCTCCTGGAGCCCCCTTGCCTCGATCATCGACCTCTTGATCTTGTTCAGGTTCCCGATAATCAGGTCCAGGCGTTCAATGTTGGTCTCGATGTTGGAATCCATGACCGTTTTCAGGACACGAAGGTCCTTTTCACTGAAGGATCGGGAAATCATGTTGACCAGCCCTTCGATTATACGATCGTAGGGGGACTTGATCTCCAGCTCATCGTCTGTGGGCTCCACGATAAAGGTCGCCTGCTCCTGGTTGTCGCATTTGAAAAGGATGGCGTTAGCCAAAGAACGCAACTTATTATAGGTGTTCGCCTGTCCGTTCTTGATCTTCTCAAAAAGGATCCTCTGGCCGTCCATGGGAAGACGACTCAGCTCCTGGGCCTGGGAGGGCGTAATCAAACCCTTTACCAGGCAGTCCCGATAAAGGGGATCCAGCTTGAGGAGGTTCAGCCTCTCCTGTACCCTCCAGACCTGCTTGAAGCCCATCTTCCCGGCTCCCTCTTCCAAGGTCATTCCCATGTCCAGGACCCCCTTATATCCCATAGCCTCTTCTATGATGTTCAGGTCCTCCCTCTTCAGCCTTTCAAAATGGCGGACCTTGCTTCCGATCCGGCTTTGTATGAAGGCCTTGTCCTCGAGGGGGAGGTTGCTGTAAAGATAGACCGTCTTGAGTCCCCGCTTCTGTACCCGGGCGACCTGGGGGAGGTCCTCCCGGGGGGTATCGTCGATATAGACGTAGTCGAAGCCCGCTATGGCCCTGATGAGTCTCTCCTTGGCCCCGGCGTCGATGAGCCTATATTGAGGCCGGTCCCAGTCGAACAGCTCCTCCATGCGTTTGAAGAGCTTCTCGTAACCGCCGGCGTAGGTGGGCAGGAAAGCGATGACCAGGGTGTCCCTTGAGGCCTCCTCGAGGACCTCTCCGATGTCGCGGCTGGTGAAGCGGTCCAGGCGGATCCCGGCCTTCCGATTCCTCAACCTTTCTACGGTTTTTGCATGGTATTTTCCGTAGTGCTCGACATAGTGCCGCCAGAGCCGAACCTGGTAAGGATTTTTCTCATTTACATTGTTGAGGGCCTCGCTCATGATGAGCACGGCTGCGGCCTTGTCCTCCGGGTTATTCAAATAGGGCGCAAGGAAGCTGATGCGGTCATCCCCGATTTCCAGCCGGAAGTCCTGGCCTGATAGGTAGGCCCCAATGGCCGAGCTGTATAGACTGACATCGTTTCCGTGGATCCAGGCCGGGTTTGCGTTGCGACTTACGATCTGCTCCACCGTGAAGTTCCCGGAGCAGCCGATAAGCATCCTTCGTCCCGTGAAAAAGGTACGGGCAATGTTCCCGAGCCATTTTCGGACCTCCGCGTTGATCGCTCCCACAAAGGCCATCAGTTGGGTTCCTCCTTTATGCCGCCTGGGTTCTCCACCCTCTCATTTGCCTTTTTCATTCGTCTCTTCCTGGAGCTCCTTCAAGGAATAGGCCGTCATTTTCCGGAACCACTCATCGATGTTGTCCGCATGGCCGTGGTAGCTGCCGTTGATGAGCCTTACCGGCATCCCCATCCGGACGTACTGCTCGAAGGCGGGCCGTGACATGTCGTAGTAATCCATGATGTCCAGGGCCCTCCTGAAGACTTTATGGGTTGTGTTCTTCCCTGCCATACTCCGCGGTGATTACCTCGACATAAATTTGGACCTTACCACCCGGCCTTCCGAGATCTTCCGGCCCGTCTCCTCCGCCCTCTCTGTTTCCTCTTCAGGTTTCTTCCAGAACCGCACCCCCAGCACATCCGCTGCCACGAGGTTGAGGTAGGAGCAGTCCCAGAGGTGGTTCGGCCGGTTCTCCGGGCACTGCCAGAACCCCTTTTCGTCCTGGTACTCGGCGCACATCTGCCGGGCGTACTCCTCCGTGGCTTCTGCGCAGAGATGCCAGGCCCCCGGATCCATGGGGTTGATCTCGAGCTTCCGTGCGAGCTGGTTCTTGAAGAAGGTGGCATCCGCCCGAAGGAGCCTGATCCCGCCGGGGATGGGTTTGGTGGTTCCCGGGTAGACATCGATCTTGCTCCAGGTGTGGGGCTGCGCGAGCTTCTGCTCGCCCTTGAAGGGGATCACCCCCTTGTTGAGCCGGGTGAAATCGTAGACATCGGATGTCCTGTGACCCATGGCGTCCTGGACGGTCAGGCGCACAAAATACTCCCTCCCGTCCACGTCCTTGTAGCGGTGATCCAGGAGGATTTCTTTTAAGGCCCCGAAGGTCTCCACGAAGCCGAACCGGACCTGCCAGCTCTCGAGGTTCATGCCCCAGCCCCAGGCCCGGATCTCGTAGTAAAAGCCGTGGTCCTGGGTGTCCACACCGGCCGTAAGGCAGGATATCACCCCGCCCGATGGCACAAGACCCATGTACCTCTCATCCCGTAGGGCCAGGATCCGGTCTTCTTTCCTTTCAACCGTGTAGTCCTTCCAGGGCTCGGCCTTGTGCTTGTTCATAAAGTCCTTGAGCTTGTTCTTGTCCTTCAGGCCCTTGAGAAAGGAGGCGGCCACCTCCCCGAGGGACACGAAATGGGAGAGCCAGGAGGGGATATGAAACCCGATCTTCGCAGGGCGGTGCTGAAAGAGGTAGGCCCGGAGGGCCTGCGCGCTCTCACGGGATCGCCACTGCCCGCGGCGGGCCGCCAGGTCCCGGCGGTAATCGTCCCACCGATCATTGCAGTGTTTGCACTCGTACCATGCCAGGTTTTGGGACTCGATCTTCTCCGGATCCCTTTCCTCCTCGGGCCAACGGATCCGGTCGAACTCCATCACCTGGTAGGCCCTGCAGGCCGGGCAGCGGACGTGATAGTCAAAGA
>JAFGPH010000129.1 GCA_016926135.1 Deltaproteobacteria bacterium | reverse complement strand
GTGGGGCCGGGCATCTATGCGACCGGGATCGCCCTGGTCTCTTCCCGCCCGATGGATTCCGAGCACTACTGCAAACTCATACCCAAGCGGCTTGGAATCGTGCACGCTACGGTGGAGACGCGCCAGTGTCCATCTTAAGGTTGAAAGAACGGCTTAAGAAGGATGCGGGTCTTTTCACACCCCAGTCTTGGGCGGTCTTTGAGATTGACATTTCAAAGCGGAGATGCAGGGAGCAAAGAACAGTTCAACACAAGTATTCACAGGATTGGAGGCAGCGCATAGTGGAACTGATCATTGGACAGGACCTGAGCAAGGTCTACCAGACCGGGGAGGTGCCGGTGAATGCGCTCAAGGGTGTGAGCTTCTCCATTCCCAAAGGGGCCTTCTTGTCGATCATCGGGCCATCGGGGAGCGGCACGTAAGACCGGGCGACTCGAGGTTCAGCGGTCATCCGCCGCTTGGGAAAGGAGTGATATGTTTACCGTAGGTCTGTATGGGCTTGTCATCGTGCTTCTGATGCTGTCCTTTCGTAAGGATCGCTGGAAAACCGCGGCGGCCTTGAAAAAGGCTTGGAGGTCTTTCGAGGGCATCCTGCCTCAGTTTCTTTGTATCATTTTGATTATCGGGGTCACGCTGGCGGTACTCAGCCCGGAAGACATATCCCGGCTTATCGGCAGGGAATCCGGCTGGATCGGTGTGATTCCGGCGGCAATCGTGGGGTCCATAACCCTGATCCCCCCGTTCGTTGCATTTCCATTGACAGCCGCGCTCCTGAAAAGCGGCGCCGGAATCATGCAGATAGCCGTTTTCGTTTCCACCTTGACAATGGTTGGGATCGTTACCTTTCCCATGGAAAGGAATTTCTTCGGGCGAAAAGCCGCAATCCTGAGAAACACACTTGCACTCTGCTTCTCTTTGCTTGTGGGCGTTGTGATGGAGATCGTCTTATGAAGATATGGCAGTGGCGATACAAATGGCTGACCCTTCTTGTGGTATTCAATGCCCTCCTGATACTGATCGCGCCCGATGTCGGGTCCAGGTCCGTGCGAATCTCCCTGGATAATCTCTGGGAGATGGTCCTCGTCGTCCCGCCCATATTCGCTCTGCTCGGTCTGATGGATGTATGGGTGCCAAGGGAGATCATGATGAGGCTGATGGGAGAAAGATCGGGATGGCTGGGCGTCTTGATTGCCTTCGTATTCGGCTCTCTTGCTGCAGGCCCGCTCTATGCCGCATTCCCGATCGCCGGCATTCTGCTGAAGAAGGGGAGCAAGTTCTCCAACGTGCTCATCTTCATCGGGGCTTGGTCGACCACCAAGATCCCCCTTCTGCTCTTCGAGTCTTACTCAATGGGCTGGAAGTTCATGATCGTTAGGCTGGCCCTGAGCATAGTCGGAATCGCACTGATGGCCCCGGTGATAGAAAGGGCGTTATCTCCCCAGGACAAGGAACGCATCTATGAGACTGAGGACTATCAGAGGAGACAATTTCGCTATCGATGAGACCGCAACATTTCGCTTTTGGCTGACCCTAATATGTCCGAATCCTGCTCAATTATTCTTATCGGTAAGGTTGACCTGAAATGTCACTCAGGTATTCACGATTCTATGAGGATCAAGGAACCCGGCGCTTCCAAACGAATACAGAGCCACTGCTTCAGTTTTCTGACTGGCCACTCAGGGGATGGCCGTGCGCGAACTCGTACCGCTTGTCCATATAGTAGAGGATGGGGACCGTGGCCCTGGACAGCAGCAGAGACGCCACCTCGCCGGCCATGAGGGAGATGGCCAGGCCCTGGAAGATGGGGTCGAAGAGGATGACCATGGCGGCCACCACCACGGCCGCTGCCGTGAGCATCATAGGACGAAACCGGACCGCGCCCGCATCCACCACGGCCTGATCGAGCGGCATGCCCTCCCTCACACGCAGTTCGATGAAATCGACCAGGATGATGGAGTTGCGCACCACGATCCCCGCGCCGGCAATGAAGCCGATCATGGAGGTGGCCGTGAAGAAGGCCCCGAAAAGACCGTGAGCCGGCAGGATGCCGACCAGGGAAAAAGGTATCGCAGCCATGATCACGAGGGGCGTACTCATGGACTGAAACCAGCCCACCACCAGCACAAAGATCAACACCAGCACCACGCCAAAGGCAATCCCCAGATCCCGGAACACCTCGTAGGTGATATGCCACTCGCCGTCCCACTTCATGGCGAATTTCCTGTCGCTTCGGGGGATCTGCGCCGTATGCTGCTCGATGCGGTATCCTTCCGGGAGAGACAGGGCGTCGATTTTGCGGGTCATCTCCAGAATGGCATACACCGGGCTCTCCTTCACGCCCGCCACATCCCCAATGACATACACCACCGGCATGAGATTCTTGTGATAGATGCTGCGGTCCATGGGTGTTTGGCGGACACGGACCAAATCGGAAAGGGAAACCAGCCTGCCGTCTGCCGAGGGCATCTTCAAGGCTGAAAGGCGCTGAACCCCGGATCTCTCCTCGAGGGGAAGGCGCAGCACGATGGGCACATCCTCCTTCTCCCTGGGATCATGCAGGAGCCCTGCGGGGTATCCCTTCAGTGCCATCCGGACAGCCTGGTCGATGTCGGCCGCGCTGATGCCGTGAAGCGCGGACTTTTCCCTATCCACCTCCAGTTCCAGCCGGGTCTGCTTCTTTTCCATGTACCAGTCGGTGTCCACCACGCCGGGCGTCTCCTCGAAAACCCGGAGCACCTCCTGGGCGATCTCCCGCTGCCGCTCATAGTCGGGCCCGAAGATCTCGGCCACCAGGGTAGAGAGAACCGGCGGCCCCGGAGGGACCTCCGCCACCTTTACCCGGGCGCCATGGCGGTCGGCAATCTCCTTGAGGGCGGGCCGCACCCGTTTTGCGATATCGTGGCTTTGGGACTTGCGCAGGCCCTTCTGAACCAGATTGACCTGGATCTCGGCCACATTCGGCCCCCGACGCAGATAGTAGTGACGCACGAGCCCATTGAAGTTGAAAGGAGACGAGGTGCCCGTGTAGATCTCGAAATCCGTTACCTCCCTGACCGTCTTCAGAAAACTTCCCATTTCCAGGGCCACATTGGCCGTCGTTTCCAGGGTGGCGGTCTCAGGCATGTCGATCATGACCTGGAACTCGCTTTTGTTGTCGAAGGGCAGCATCTTCACGTGGACCCAGCCCACGGGCACAAGGGCGAATGCGGCCAGAAGCATGAGCACCACAGCCAGCAGGAAGAACCACCGCAGATGGGCCCGCCGGATGAGAGGGCCCATCAACCTGCGATAGAGTCGGATGCTCCAGTCTTCCCTCTCGCCGCGGTCGGGCCCGCCTACCGCCCCTTTGCGCCTGAGCAGACGCATGCTGCCCCAGGGCGTGACGATAAAGGCGACCAGCAGGGAAAAGAACATGGCAAAGGTCGCGCCCACCGGAATCGGTCTCATGTACGGACCCATGAGTCCGCCCACGAAGGCCATGGGCAGGATGGCGGCAATCACGGTGAGGGTTGCCAGGATCGTGGGATTCCCTACCTCGTCCACCGCCTCCACGGCGACCTCCCGGAAAGATCGGCCCTGATTGGCAGGCAAACGAAAATGGCGAACCACGTTTTCCACCACCACAATGGCATCATCCACCAGGATGCCGATGGAGAAAATCAGGGCGAAAAGCGTGATGCGGTTCAGGGTGTAGCCATAGAGGTAGAAGACAGCCAGGGTCAGGGCCAGGGTGACCGGGATGGCAAGGGCCACGACCCCCGCCTCTCTTCGGCCCAGGGTGAACCATATGAGAACGCTCACAGAAAAGACCGCAATGAACATGTGAAGCAGAAGTTCGTCGGATTTTTCCTTGGCCGTCTCGCCGTAATGGCGAGTGACCGTCACCTGGATGTCTCCCGGAATCACGATGCCGCGCGATTCCTCTACCCTGCGGAGGATTTCCTCGGCCACGCTGATCGCATTGGTACCCTTCCTCTTGGCAATGGAGAGGGTGACGGCGGGGTAGACGCTCCGGGATGCCTGATCCGCACGAATCCCCTTTTCAGCGGCAGCGGGTCCGGGCCCCAGAAAGACGTACTGATCGGGTTCCTCCGGGCCGTCGAGGACCTCCGCCACCTCGCCCAGGTAGACAGGCCGGTCTTCGAATACCCCCACAACCACCCGGCCCACGTCTTCCGCATTTCGAAGGAACCCCTTCGTGTGGAGCACGATCTCCCCTTCCGGCGAAGGATAACTCCCGCTTCTGGATTCCCGGTTGGCCCCCTGCAGCATCCGGCAGATGGCGCCCACATCCAGGTGAAAGGCCGCCAGGCGAGCAGGATCGAGGCGGATTTCCACCTGGCGACGGTAGCCGCCGATGAGGGTCGTGATGGATACATTGTCCTCCCTCTTGACCACGTTCTCCATCTCCGCGGCGACGCGTCGCAGGGTATAATGGTCCGCTTCCTCACCCCAGAAGGTCAGGGCGAGGATGGGCACATCGTCGATATACCGGGGTTTCACCAGCGGAGGGGAGACCCCTTTGGGAATTCTGTCGTAGTTGGCGAGCAGCTTGGACTGGAGTCTTACAATGGATTTTTCCTCGTCCTCCCCCACATAGAATCGCACAATCGCCATGGACATGCCCGGACTGGAGGTGGTGTAGATGTACTCCACACCGGGGATCTCCCAGAGAAGCTTTTCCATGGGGCTGGTCACGCGCTCCTCGACCTCCTTGGCGCTTGCCCCCGGCATGCTCACGAAGATGTCGATCATGGGGACGATGATCTGGGGTTCCTCTTCCCGGGGAAGGGCAACCACCGCGGCAAGCCCCAGGAGGATGGAGGCCACGATGATGAGCGGGGTCAGTTTGGAGTCGATAAAGAAGCGGGCGATTCTCCCTGCCGCTCCCGTCCCGGGGGTCATGGTTTCACCTCCACCCTGGCGCCGTCGGCAAGCGCCGGGACTGCCTGGGCCACAAAGCGCTCACCCGGGTTCAGCCCGGACAGGACCTCGACACTCTCCTCGAAAACCCTGCCGGTCCGGATCAGGCGGAAGCGTGCAACCCCTTCGCTATCCAGGAGAAAGAGGCCGGTCAGTTGCCCCTGACGGACAACCGCCCCGGAGGGAACCAGGAGCAACCGCGTCCGGGAGACGGGGATCCGGACCCGGGCAAACATGCCCGATTTGACGGGAAGATTTTCAGGAAGATCGACCTTGACCAGAAACGAGCGACTCCGCTGGTCCGCGGCCGGCACCACGGTGCGCACCGCACCCTCCACCGGATCCGCGCCATAAGCCGGAATCGTCACGCGGGCCTGCAGCCCCGGCTGCACCGCGCGGATGTGGCCCTCCGGTAGGACCATGTCCACCCGGTAGCCATGAGACGTATCCATGATGAGAAGCGGTGTGCCCGGTGCAGCAAGGTCCCCCGCCTCCACCCGCTTGGCGGTGATCACGCCGTCGTCCGGGGCTGTGATCACGGAATCCTTCTGAGTGACCAAAGCCGAGGCAACCCCTGCCTCGGCCTCGCGGACTCGGGCCGTGGCCGTTTCCACCATGGCCTTTGCCTGGGCCACGGCCGCCCGCGCCTGTTTGTAGCGGGCCTCCACTTCGTCGAATTCCTGGGCGCTCACCGAATCCTCCTTCTTCAGATTCAGATACCGATCGTAGGTGGCGCGAGCCAGTCGCTCGGATGAAACGGCCGCTTCCAGGGAGGCTCGGGTCGCTTCGATGCCCTTTCCGGCCTCCGCCAGGCCCGCTTCGGCCTGGCGAAACTGCGCATTCACCTGTCGAGGATCGATTACGATCAGCGTGTCCCCCTCCTTGACCCGGTCCCCTTCCCGAACATGAACCTTCACGACGGTCCCCATCAGCTTGCTGGACAGATGGATGGAGGCCCCGGCCTGAACCGTGCCCACTGCATCCAGGACTTCAGGGCGATCCACCATCGCGGCCGTCTTCACCACCGCCCGGTGAACCCCCTGCGGCTTCCGGGCCGTGGCGCCCGGCTCGATCTTATCCCCGCACCCGGGGGAGTAGAGCAGAAGGAAAAACAGGGGCAGGGTCCGTAAAACGCGATCTTTCATAGAACATCTCCCCAATTCGCTGATTTTTCTCTACCGGAACGCTTCGTTCATCAGGCCGGCGGCCAGATGGAGCATTGCCATGGCCACCTTCCGGTCGTAGATGGAGCGGTAATAGCTGGCCCTGGCCTGTTGCAGGGCCGCCTCCGCATCCAGCAGGTTCACAATAGTGAACAGACCGTTCTCATAGCGGTTTCGGACAATGCGGAGGCCTTCCTCCGCCTGATTCAGGACTGCCGCTGCAACCTGGATCCGATCGTATGCACTCCGGGCCTGGGAAAAGGCGCGTCTCGTATCCACCTCCACGGCGAGCGCAAACTCTTTCACCAAGGCCCGCATCTGCTGAAGGTCGGCAAGGGCCTCCTGCACCTTGGCCTCCATGCCGAACCCGCTGAAGAGGTTCAGGCGCATCACCACTCCCACTGCGTAGTTATTCGCTGTTCCGCTGAAATCTTCCGTATCCATTTCGTAGGCCCCGGACAAATACAGCCCCGGCAAATGGGCCATCTTGGCCTTTTTCAGCTCTTCCTCGGCCATACGCTCCCGGTATTTCAACTGCTTGAGGTCGGGGCGATTCTTCAGGGCTTCCCGGAGCCATGTTTCCACGGAACCGACAGGCCCCGCCTCCCTTGCCTCGAAAGGGACGGGTTGGAACGAGCGTCCCGTGTCCACTCCCATGGCCGCGCTCAATGCGGCCATGGCCACATCGATCTGGCTTCGGACAAACAGCCGGTTCTGCTCCAACTCCGCGATCCGCACCTCGGCGCGAAGAAGGTCACTCTTGACGACCAGCCCGCTCTGGTGCCGTGAGCGGACAATGCCGTGGTTGGCCCTGGCGGTCCGGATGGACTGATCCACGACCCCCAACTGATCCTGAGCAAGAAGAACCGCCGCATAAGATGCAACCACCCCCGTGATTACCTCCTGACGAACCCGCTCCGCGGAAAGGGAGGCAGCCTCTTGACCGATTTTGGCCTGACTGAGCCCGATCCGGATCCGGCCGGCATCATAAATGGGCATGGAAAGAGAGAAGATGCTCGCAAAGTTGTTGAGGGAAGCAGGATCGTTCAACCTGGCCGGGTCAAAATCCCTCAGGGTGATCTGCTCCTGGTTGAGCCTGAGGGCGAAGGCCTGCGCGGGATTGTTGGTTCGGGCAAAGGATTCGCTGAAGTCGATGCGCGGATAGAGCCCTGACCGGGCCTGGGAGATTTTGGCCGTTGAGGCATCGACCTGGAAGCGGGCAGCGGACAGCCTGGGGCTCTTGTCGAGCGCGTTCCGGATCGCCTCCTCCAGGGAAAGGGAGAGAGGGGGAGAAGGGGCCGATGATTCCTGACTGAACGCCGGACTCCCAAGTTGCACCAGGGCCAGGCAAAGCAGGAGGCCGATGGAACAGGTTTTTGATGGATAACACATGATAAAATCCCCCTTTTTCAAAAGGAGTTTTGCCGAAAGATTTTATGAAAATTTCCCTGGCAAGTCACCAGAAACATCTACTATATGTACGGGAGCAAGAGAAAGAATCCCAAGGGGGTGCCATCGTCACACCCGCTGAAAAGACGGAAAAACCTGATTTTATTGAGGCGAATCTTCTTTCGCCTCTCTTTACACCCAGGCAATTAGAGAGCCTTGACAAAATTTGTTGCCCTATATAAAATTAGGCACATCTAATTTTTAGGGGGACCCCATGCCAACCAAGGTCAAGGTGAGCCCGAAGATGGAGGACTACCTCACCACGATCCATCATCTCTGCGAACAGGAGGACGTCGCCCGGGTCAAGAGCATTGCCGAGCGGCTCAAGGTGACCAACGCCAGTGTGGTGGGCGCCCTTAAAAACCTGAAGGGCAAGGGTCTGGTGCAGCAGGAACACTATGGGTACGTCCGCCTGACAGAGCAAGGGGAAAGAATCGCATCTGCGGTGATTCATCGACACGAGGTGCTTACGCACTTTTTTGAGAGGATTCTGGATTTGGACTCCGAAACCGCTGCCTGCGATGCCTGCAAAATCGAACATTCCGTGAGTCCCGAGACGGTGCGGCGAATCAGCGCCCTGGGTGAATTTATCCGCAACCGGAACGAGAAGGAGCTTGACTGGAGAAGGGAGTTCTCACGCTTTTGTGGTGAGTTCAGAGGTGAACAGCCAAAATGATCACGACACTGGAAAAACTGAAGGCAGGGGAGACCGCTATCGTAACGGATATCCTGGGCGGGAGAACGGTTCGAAACCGGCTCAACGGACTGGGTCTCCACCCCTCGGATAAGGTCCGGATCCTCAGGAACGGCTTTTTTGGAGGGCCTTTGCTCATCGAGGTCCACGGGATCGAGGTCGGCATCGGCAGGGGCATGGCCGAAAAAATCCAGGTTGAAATCGAGAGAGCCCCATGAAAATCGCCCTTGTGGGCCAGCCGAACTGCGGCAAGAGCACCCTTTTCAACCACGTAGCCGGATACAGGGCGGTGGTTTCCAATTTCGCCGGAACCACGGTTGAATATCTCTGCACCGATGTATGCGTCGAAACAGAGAGTTTTGAACTGGTGGACCTCCCGGGGATCTATTCGCTTTCATCCCCTGCCAAGGACGAGCAGTTGGCCCGCGATTACCTGCTGAGACACAAGGTGGATGCCGTAATCAACATCCTGGATGCCTCGGTGCTCAGCCGCAGCCTGGAGCTGACCCTGGAACTCCTGGATCTGAGGGTTCCCATGGTCGTCTGTCTGAACATGATGGACGAGGCCCGGCGAAAAGGGATCCAGATCGATGTGGAGCATCTTTCCAAAGAGCTTGGCATCCCGGTCATCCCGACCATCTGCAGCAGGGGAGAGGGCATCCCCCAGGTTTTTCAGGCCGCCCTGGAGGCCGGCAGGACAGGAAAAAAGGGCCGGACGTTTCCCCTGAGCAAGGATGTGGAGGCAGCGGTCTCGGAAATGACCTCCCTGGTGCGGGATACCGCTATGGGGCTGGGGCTGCCGGAGCGTCTTTTCGCCCTCCAGCTCCTTGAACAGGACGAGGAGTTCGAGGCCCTGCTCAAGGAAAATGCGCCTGCGATTCTGCCGCAGGCGGAGCGTCTCCGCAGGCAAATTTCAGAGGCCCACGGGAGGCCTCCCGATACGGTGATTTCATCGGAAAGGCACTCCCTGGCCACGAACCTCTTTGAACACGTAGCCAAGGTCAAGCCGCGAACCAAGGCAAGCCGGCGAGATCGGGTAGACCGATACATCATGCACCCCTTTCTGGGGTATGTGATCCTGGCCCTGGTACTCTTCCTCTTTTTCACCCTCGTCTTCACATTCGGCAGGTACACGGAGACACCGATCTTAGGATTGTTTGAAGGGTTGAGCAACTATTTGACTGAGCGGCTGAACCAGGAAAGCCTCCTGTTCACCGTGCTGAAGGGGCTGATCGAGGGGTTTTCCGGCGGCGTCGGCATCGTGCTACCCTACCTCATCCCATTCTTGTTATGCCTGTCGCTGCTGGAAGATGTGGGCTACCTTCCCCGGGCCGCGTTTCTCATGGATTCCATCATGCACCGGATCGGGCTTCACGGAAAGTCCATTATTCCTTTTGTGCTGGGATACGGATGCAATGTCCCCTCCATCATGGGCGTGAGAATCCTGGAAACGGCGCGGGACCGTTTTATAACGGCCGTGCTTTCCACGTTCATCCCCTGCGCCGCACGGACGACCATCATTTTTGCCATTGTGGGCTTCTACCTTGGAGCGGGCCGGGCAATGCTGCTCTATATCCTGAATCTGGTCGTCATCGCCATAACCGGCAAGATCCTTTCCAAATTCTTGCCGGAGGTGACACCCGGCATGATTCTGGAGATCCCCAGTTACAAGATCCCCAGCGGCCGGGCGGTCCTCAACAAGATCTGGTTCCGGCTGCGGGAATTCATCGTTATCGCCTGGCCCCTGCTCATCGCGGGGAGCATCGTCCTGAGCCTCCTGGACTACCTGCATCTTTCGGGGTTTGTCAACGGCCTGCTCGCTCCCTTTACCAGCGCTCTTCTGGGGCTTCCCAAGGAAGTGGGCATCACCCTCATCTTCGGGATCCTTCGAAAGGAACTCACCATCATCATGCTGGTACAGGCCCTCGGAACAAGTGATTTTGCGGCGGTCATGACCCATGAACAGATGTTCGTCTTCACGGTCTTCAGCCTTTTCTATGTACCCTGCCTGGCCACCCTGGGCATGCTGCGCAAGGTCATCGGCAATCGGGGCATGATCTTCAGCCTTGTCCTGAACACGGCCGTGGGGACCCTCATCGCCCTGATCGCAAGGCTGGCATACTGGGCGTTCTGAGTCCTGCATGGATCCAATGCGGCCGGCAAAGGGGACGCCATGGTTTGTATTTTTCTCTCACAGAGATCACAGAGAGGCAGGGTTCTTCAGGTAGCCGGTTGAAGCGATCGTAAGTTCCGGCTCAACCGCCTGATAGTGCTCCGAAGGAGGAGTCGTTTGTCCTGTTTTTTGCGACAAAAAACAGGACAAAGGGCGCTCTCAACTCTGCGAGCTCTGCGGGCTCAAGCGAAGCGAGCGAGAGACACCTTCATTCCTCATCGAGAATGTAACGCGAAGGAGGTTTGACTTTGCCCGTAAGCATAAGCGTCAAAACCGGTAACCGAAACGAGATGGTGGACATCACCTCCCAGGTCCAGAAGGAGGT
>JAFGPH010000657.1 GCA_016926135.1 Deltaproteobacteria bacterium | reverse complement strand
CCGTGGAGGTACATGACCTTCACATCGTCGAATTCCTTGGGTTTGAACTTCTCGTAGTACGCATTGGCCAGTTTGGTGGCCTGGTACCCGTTTCTATACCCGAGAGGCTGTTGCAGCACCTCGGAGAGCGGCAGCCGACCCGGTGAATAGGCCAGCAGGTTACCGCACACATCCACGATCCCCTTCACCGTGGCGTCATAAGCCTGCATCGGGGGAGAGAGGGTGTTGCTTGCAAACATCGTGGTCTTTACGCGGCCCTGGGTTGCCTTTTCAACATCCTTGCCCCACTGGACCATCAATTTGGTTATGGGGTGCATCTGGGGCCATATGACCGAATATCTCAGCTTGATCTGCTCCGCGCCCGCCCTGAATGGAAAAGCCATGATCATGAATGCAGCCATCGTCAGACATGCTACCCATGAAACCGAAAGACTTCTTTTCATCTCCTGCACCTCCCATTGAATTGAAAATCCTACTTCTCGTAAGATGATATCCGACTGCAAGCGACTATTCGCTGCCGCCGATAAACTGCCTTTTAAGCTCCCGTTTCAAGATCTTGCCTGCAGGGTTTTTCGGCATTTCATCGATCACGAAAAACTCCTTTGGAACCTTGAAGGCCGAAAGATACGGTTTGAGGAAAGATTTCAGATCCTCCGGGGCGATCGTCATTCCCGGCTTTGGAACAATGATCGCCGTCACCCGCTCGCCCCATTCCTTGTCCGGAAGTCCGATTACAGCACATTCCTGCACTTCCTGTCGTTTGTAGAGCAACTCCTCGACTTCCCGCGAATAGACGTTCTCTCCCCCGGTGATGATCATGTCCTTGAGTCGGTCGACAATGTAGAGGTAACCGTCCGTATCAAATAGCCCGACGTCTCCCGAACGATACCAGCCGCCATCCCAGAATGCAGAACGGGTCGCTTCGGGATCATTCAGGTAGCCTTTCATGACAATGGGCCCTCGGACACAGATCTCACCTTCATGACCCTGCTCCAGCGATTTTCCCGATCCATCTCTGATCTGGACCTCGACGCCGTTGACCGGATATCCCACCGAGCCGACAACGTGTCTGTGGTAGTGATTATAGGAAACCGGCATGGCTTCGGTCATCCCATATCCTTCTGCAATGGAGATCCCTGTGCGCTCCTTCCATTGCCTGACGATCTCAACCGGCATGCTGGCGGCGGCTGAAAAACAGTAACGCAATCTCCCGAGCCTTTTCTCCAGGTCGCCGAGGGTCAGAAGCCTCATATATACCGTGGGTACGGCAAAGAACTTGGTCAAGCGACCGCTTTGCATTGCCTCCAGGACTAGGTCCATGTCGAAGGACGGGAGCAATTCCAGGCAGCCGGCGCTCAGGATCGTTGCGTTCATGATGTGCATTTGGCCGAAAACATGGTTGAACGGCAGGAAGCAGAGGGCAACGTCGGACTCTGTGGAGCGCTCAGAGTGGGATACGCTGAGAGCGGAGTAATGGATGCCCTCATGTTTCAGCATTACCCCCTTGGGCATGCCGGTCGTGCCCCCGGTATAGAGAATCGCCGCCGTGTCGAGACGATCCCTGTCCAGGGCCTTGAACGATCTCGAACCCATACCCATGAGTCGATCGAGACTCAGGTCTCCGCCGGGACAGATGATCTTCTCCAATCCCGCCGAATTCTTTAAGGCTGTCAGTTCCTCCAACTTCGCGTCGGTCGTAAACACCAGACGAGGCTTTGCATGACCGACAAGAATGGCCAGCTCATTCTTGGTGAGGGCGCCGGAAAGCGTCACTGCCACCGCCCCTGCCTTGAGCACACCGAAGTAGAAGGCGATCCAGTCGGCAGAGTTCAGGGCACACAGGCCGATGTGTTCGCCCGGAGCCGCGCCCATTTTGATAAGGCCGGTGGCGATCAGGTTGGCTCGCTCGTTTAGCTGCGCATATGTCGTTTCGCAGCCTGACTGGCGGACAGCCGGTTTGCCGGGAAAGAAGAAGGCTGATGCTTCAAGATTCGTGGCAAGATTCATATGAGCCCCCGCTGGTATACGGCATCGAGCAGCCGCATATCCCCCTTTTCAGATTAAGGGAACTTGGTGCCCTGTTTCGGTCTAAAATTTAGTTTGGTATAATATTTCTGTCAAGATAATTATTTAACAAATTTCTTGCGGTGATCGTGGTATTCGTGTAAAGGTGAATAAAAAGGTATAGAAAAGGTGGGCAACAGTGCCCTCGTTCAAACCGATCAAGCAGTCCCGGATTTCCAATGAAGTGACAGAGCAGTTGAAGCACGCCATTTTGCTTGGCCACTTCCATCCAGGGGATAAGCTGCCTCCGGAGCGGGATCTGGCCGAGCAGTTTCAGGTGAGCCGTGTTGCGGTTCGGGAGTCGTTACGGGTTCTCGAAAACGCAGGGTTTCTTACAACCCGTCAAGGGGTTACGGGAGGCACATTTGTCACGGACCTGACATTTGAGCACCTGAGCAATGCATTTATTGACCTGTTCCTGGCTGAAAAGATTTCTATCCCGGAACTGGTCCACGTGAGGGTTCTCATAGAACCGGAAATAGCCCGCCTGGCCGCACTGAACGCAAATCGAGAATCCGATCAACTCATGAGAGAGGCCCTCGAGGCTGAAGAATTGCCCATCAGCACCCTGGTTGAGGATCTGAACAAGAAGACCTCACTCCATTACATTCTTGCCGAGGTATGTGGGAACCGCTTCCTTGAAGCCCTGGAACGTTCGCTGATGGCACTGACCAGGCGTGTGATTCAGGTGGTTGAACCTGAAACCTGGTGGATACATCCGGCGGGAATGCACCGCCCCATTGTTGACGCGGTATTGGCACGCAATCCCGATGCGGCAGCGCAGGCCATGAGAAAACATGCCATGGAATTCGGCGACAACCTGATCAAATTGGCAAAAGCCTTCCGCGAGAAAAGGGGATCTTCAGGTTTGTGAAAATCTTCGTGATGTGGTTTCGGGCGGCCGCGGCCGCCCGGGCATTTCCCTCCCGGCCTTTTCAGCACATTGTAGGATTCCATTATCGCGATCTTTACGTGGGGTAAAGAACGTACCCTGCATCCCGAGAAAGTCCGCTTCGTTTGGCGCATTTTCCGAATAACCTAATAATATAACAAAAGATTTGCACTCGGGCTGAATTGTCTTCGACCAGGAGTGTGCGAGGGTGGCAACCGGCTTCTGTCCACGATATTCGCGCTTTATTAAGGAAAGGTCTACTGAGTTTTTTCTTGACAAGGAGGATGGTCTGCTGAAATAGTTGTCATATGGTTGAACCATTAAACAATACTATAAGGTCTCAGCTTACCAGGGTGACCCGTGAGAGCCTGAACGAAAAGGTCGCTGCTCAGATCAAGGCCCTTATCCTGTCCAAAGGTATCCGAAGAGGCTGGAAATTGCCGCCGGAACGCGAACTTACAAGCCTCTTCGGGGTGAGCAGGGCAGTGGTTCGAGAAGCGCTCAAATCTCTGGAACAATCAGGTCTCCTCGAGATACGCACAGGGGCTTCGGGAGGCGCCTTCATTGTCAATAATCAGTATATACCGCTTTTTCAGGTCTCTTATGATCTTTTCAGTTCTGGAGAACTGACCCTTTCGCACTTCTATGAAGCTAGAATGTCGATAGAGTGCGGCATTGTCCGGTTGGCAGCCTTAAAGGCAACGGATCAGGATCTTGAGAGGCTGGACGAGATCAACCGTCGACTAATGAGCGAGCAGACTGAGCCCAGCGAACAAGGCGAAAACAACAACTCCTTTCACATAGCCTTGGCGAAGATCGCCGGCAATCCCCTGATGCTTTTAATTGTTGAGTCGCTGATGAGGCTGCTCACGACGGTTTTCACAGGCTGGGACCAGATACGTACGCGTGATGCGATGCTGGATATGTACAAGCGCCATAAGGCGATCATTGATGCCATTCGATCTCGTGACGCGAGCCTTTGTGAAGAGCGCATGGCGGTGGATGTTGACTATACCAGAAACCTGGCCGTAAGCAGTGCAAATGCCAAACCCCACGCATTCGGTTGGATCAACCCTGATTCAGTAGGTTGAAATGGGACGGGCCACCCAATGCCCATCCAGGAACAGGATGCACTTTCAACATCGCCCTAAAACGTTCCCGTTGCCCATTTTTGACCCTCCGCTGGCAAGGATCCTTGACATCATGAATAGCGCTCATCGCATGTGAGAAAGCCTAATGGTGAGAGCGCTTGTCATAACGGAAGTAACCAGGGTGTTGACTGATACGTGTTCCGACATTGTTGCTCGCATGTCTGGCTGGGGGGGCAAGTCACCGAGGGGATCAATGCGATATGGATTGTAGATCCGCATGGAGGAACCGGATATGGATTTCACGCTGAGCAAAGAGCAAAAGGATATCATCAAGGCTGCCCGGGAATTTGCCGTAGGTGAATTCCCTGACAGGGCGGTTGAGTTTGACCGGGAAGAGAAGTTCGATCTGGACCTCTGGAGAAAGGCGTGTGATCTGGGTTTTGTGGGGGTGTTCATCGAGGAGGAATACGGCGGGCTGGGGTATGGTTTTTTCGAGCATTGTCTGATTTCTGAGGAGTTCTGGGCTGTGGAACCCGGCATAGGCCAGGCTATCACCTCAGCGACGTTCGGCTCAGAAATCATCCAGCTCTTCGGGACGGAGGAACAGAAAAGGCTCGTGCTGCCAAGGCTCGTGGCCGGGGAGGCGATCATCGCCACGGCGATTACCGAACCGGATGCCGGCTCGGATGCCGCCAGCGCATCCACGACGGCAGTCAGGGATGGATCGGAGTGGGTGATCAACGGGACCAAGATGTTTATCACCAACGGCGATCTGGCTGACTATGTCATGGTGTTCGTGCTCACCAATCCGGATCACCCCTCCCGTCATCAGAGACACAGCTTCATTCTGGTCCCCACGAAAACGAAGGGATATGAAGCCAATAAGCTGAGGGGCAAGTTGGGGATCCGGGCCTCCGATACGGCGGAAGTATCCCTCTCGGATGTGAGAGTACCTATCGAGAATCTCGTGGGAACAGAGGGAGAGGGCTTCAGGGAACTGATGGCGTTTTTCAACAGGACCCGTCTTCACGTTTGTGCCCAGGGCGTGGGGGTGGCCAGGGGCGCACTGGAGGAAAGTATCAAGCACGTAAAGAAACGGCATCAGTTCGGTGTACCGCTCGCCTCCTTTCAGGCAACGCAGTTCAAACTGGCCGAAATGGCCACGAAGATCAAGGCGGCCCGAAATCTTTACTATGAGGCGGCCTGGCTGGTGGACCACGGAACCATAGACCATGGCCTCATCGCAATGGCAAAATGGTACTCAGGGGAGACAGCAGTCAAATGCGCTGACGAGGCGCTGCAAATGCACGGAGGATATGGTTACCTGGACGAGTACAGGGTGCAGCGGCTCTACCGGGATGCAAAAATTGTCGAGATCTATGAGGGTGTGAAAGAGATCGAGAAGACCATTGTCGCGAGATCGCTCTTGGGGATGTAGCTTAAAGGGGGGAAGAGGTTATGCCTTTTCGAGACATGAGGGGTTTTTTGGCCGTGTTGGAGGATCGAGGCGAGCTGCTGAGAATATCGGATCAGATTGACCCCAGATTTGAAGTCGGTGCGATCAATCGGATGTTGGTTGAGCAGCGGGGTCCTGCCGCCCTGTTTGAAAACATCAGGAATTCACCCGCACCCGTGGCCACTTTTCTGTTTGGAACCCAGAAACGCGTCAACATCGCCTTCGGCACGGACTGCCAGGAACAGACGGTACAGAAATACCTCGCTGCCTTGGAGAGTGACTGGCCGGAACCTTTGTTGGTCCAGCACGCCCCCTGCAAAGAGAATGTCATCAAGGCCCCGGATCTGACTCGTGACATCCCCAACATCATTTGGGGTGAACTGGATGGGGGTTCCTACATTACCCTGCCTTTGATCGTGAGCAAGGATCGCAAAAGAGAAAAACGCAACATGGGAATCTACCGGGTAATGATCAGAGATGCAAAAGAGGCCGGTATCCTCATCGTGCCGACCCAGCATATCGGGATGATGTATGCAGAATACGAGCGGCACGATGAGCCAATGGAAGTGGCCATAGCGGTCGGAGGGGATCCTCTTCTCTACGTCCTGGGAGCCGCACCATTGAAGTACGGGGATGATGAACTGTCTCTGTTGGGTGCGATTCGGGGTGAACCGGTTGAATTGGTCAAATGTGAAACGGTCGACCTGGAGGTTCCGGCTTCAGCAGAGGTCATTATTGAAGGAGAGGTCCTCCCCAAGACGAGAAAGCCGGAAGGCCCCTTCGGCGAATATACGGGCTACTACGGTACCCGGGGCGAAAGGCCGGTCCTTAAAATCAACTGTATCACCCACCGAAACGACTACATCTGGACCGGCGCTTACCTTACCAAGCCGTTTCCCCCCAATGAGGATACGACCGTGCGATCCGTCAGTGTGGATGCCGGTATCCTGAGTCAGGCCAGGAAAGTCATGCCTGAAATCAAGAATTTCCACATGATGGAGAGCAGCGGGGTTTCCTATTTTGGGGTGGTGCAAATAGGAAAGAAACCTTATCCCTTCTTTGCCCGCCAGGTGATGGACGCCATCTGGGCAACCCACAAGGGGTGCTGGATCAAGTTTCTGGTTGTGGTGGATGAAGATATCGACATCTACAGCATCGACGATGTTGTCTGGGCCATGGCAACGCGCGTGCAGCCACACAGCGACACCTATGTGATCGACCAGCACATCGGATTTCCCCTGGACCCATCCGCCGGTCGTCCGGGTGTGTCCTCGCACATGGGCATCGACGCCACCGTGAAGATCCCGGAGAGGTTCGACAGCTATCCACCTTTAGCGGTTCCCTCGGAGGGACTGATGGCCACGATAAGAAAACTCTACGGCGAAACCGGTTTCTATAAGAGGATCATGAAGGATCATGCCTGATTCTGGACCAGAGATGCATGGACGCGGAAGGATATCATATCCTTTGCACGGAGCGATTGAGACCAGAATAGGGAGGAGGTGGGAAAAGAAAACGTCGTTACTGGATGCCGCCATGGAGTGTCTTCATGGCCGAGGAACGGATCTCTCTACCCCGACATCAAAGGAGAGGAAGATGAAGAAAGCGCTGAGTATTTTGGCCCTTGGAATTCTCATGGCCTTTGTTTTCATGACAACCGGGACAAAGGTCTATGCCCAAACCCCCCCCCAAAAAACGATCAACCTGATCACGGCCACCTTCGGCTCAACGGCCTATCTGATCGCGCAGCAACTTGCCACAGAGGTGAACAAGAAACACCCCTGGCTACGCATCAACGTTATTGAAGGCAAGCCAAACAATGCCCATGAACTCGCCAACAAGCCGAACATAAGGAGTAACACGGTTGTGGAATCAGCCACGTACACCAAGTGGGCCGTGTCAAAGGGGTTGCGCCCCGCCAAGGCGCCCTATCATGGTGCGAGGGCCCTGTGTGCGATGGCTGGCATCCTGGCTGTGCCCATATTCACCAACGATGAGAACATCAAGAGCCTGCAGGATCTCAAAGGCAAGAGGGTCAACCTTTTTACCAAGGGCACGCAGGGAGAAAATACCCTCACCGCACTGCTCAAACATATCGGCATCCTGGACACCATCAAAGCCGATTACCTGCCGTTCAAGCCTGGAGTCGATGCCATCATAGACGGTCTGATCCAGGCAACCGTCGGCTATGCAGCGCTGGTGCAGAACGAGCCCATAAAGTATAGCCCTGTCTCCGCCTATATCGAGATGCTGGAATCAAGGAAGTGCGATGTAATCGACATCCCGCTACAACTGATGCGTGAGGCGTCAAAGGCCACAGGTATTCCGATTAGCCCGATCAAGCTGCCCGCAGGGAGCATTGCGAAGGGTGTACCATCCAAAGACATGACCACGTATTGTACCTATATCTGGATGTTTGTTGATGAGAACTTCCCTGAAGATCTGGCCTACGAGGTCTGTAAGGTTTATGCGGAGAATCTTCAGGCCTTGAGAAAAACATCACCCGGTGCTTCAGCCCTTGCCATTGAAAAGCTGGCCATGTCGGACCTGAAGCCAGAGGAGTATCATCCGGGCGCTCTTCGGTTCTTCAAGGAAAAGGGGATCAAAGTCATAACGGAGTGATCCATCGTCATGGTAATGACGCATGCGAATGGTTGAGGCCTGCTTTGGGCAACAAGGATGAGCTTTGCTTGAGGAGGCTGTTTCGGCCCCTTGGCCTTCGGGGAGAAGTGTGAATCGGACAGTCGGCATCGATCCCCATGGGACTGGATGGCTTCGGTCGGGTCCTTAAATCCTGTTTACCGGTTGATGACTCACACCTCCCCGGGAAGGTCGGCGCAGATTCTCACGCGGTCATCGGATGGAGGACCGGGAATGGGTTGTGGGGGGTAGTGGCGTTTATTCAAGCAAGTCTATTCCTTTTCAAGGGGGCTTAAGTGACTGAAAGCTTACAGGCCAATGAAAAGAGAACCCTGGGAGAGAAGATCCTGGACTGGATCATACTGACACTGGGGGCCGGATCCGTAGTTTTCCAGATGATCTCGATACGATATCTTTTCCAAACGTTTAACGAACAGATCGTCATTCACCTCTGTGTCGGGCTCAGCCTGCTCACGTTTGTGATGATGAAAAGTGCAGTAGAAAAGAACGTCAGGACCCGGCTGTGGATTTTTCTTGGGTCCGTGGCCGTCGGTGTTAGCGTATGTATCCTTATTTACTTGAATGTCCGTTATTACGATCTGATCCAGCAGGGGGATCCCACCAGTCTTGACATGGCAGCGGGCGTCGCGTTGATCATCCTGTGCATCGGCTACACAAGGAGATTCTTCGGCTACCCGCTGGTGACCATTGCGCTTACCTTCGTGGCATACACCCTTTTCGGGCACTACCTGCCGGGTCCGCTCAAGGTCGGTCCCTATGAGCTTCCCTATATTATCTCAAAGTACTCGGTAGGCTTTGAAGGGGTATTGGGATTTATCCTGGGCATTTCCGTGAAGTATGTGTTCCTGTTTGTGGTCTTTGGTTCGCTGCTCATGGCAACCGGGGCCCAGCGCTTTCTTTTCTATGTTGCACTCAGTCTCTCCCGCCACATAAGAAGCGGGCCGGTCATGTCAGCGATTATCCCCAGTATGTTGATGGGGACCATAACCGGGGTTCCTTCAGCCAACATTTTCATTACCGGGAGTTTCTCTATCCCTCTGATGAAAAAGGTAGGTTTAAAGCCCCACCAGGCTGCAGCCTATGAAGTGTCCGCTTCCACCGGCGGGCAGATTATGCCCCCCGTCATGGGGGCAGCCGCCTTTGTCATGGCCGAATTCACCCAGTCCCCATACATTAAGATTGTGCTGCTTGCCATTATCCCAGCCTTGCTCTTCTATTTGAGCCTGGCCATCTATGGTCACCTGACCGTAATGAAAATGGGTATCCGGGTCACCGATGAGGCCATCGAGAGCGTTGGGTTCAGCGGTACCCTAAAAACGGCTCCCATTTTTGTGATTCCGCTGGTTGTGATCACGGCCATTCTGGTGATGGGCTTCACGGCTTCCCAGGCCATCTTCTGGGGGATCCTCTCTCTCGTCGGGATTTCCCTTCTGCAAGGGGAGACCCGCCTTTCTCTTATGGGGTATCTACGAGCCTTCAGCGAGGGGGCGGTGCTGGCCTTCAAGATCTCCGTTCTGCTTTCTGTTGTGGGGCTTATCATAAGCAGCGTTGTTGTGACAGGATTGGGGGTCAAGCTGTCCTATTTGGCGTCCGGTCTGATGGGAGAGGAATTGATCGGGAAACTGGTGCTGGTGATGATCGCATGCATTATCCTGGGTATGGAGGTACCGACATCGGCCGCCTATATCCTGGTGAGTTTCATCACCGCCCCTATTCTTGTTGATGCAGGTGTCGGCCTGTATGCAGCACACTTTTTTGCCTTCTATTTCGCGGTGTTCTCCGTTGTCACCCCCCCGGTTGCTCCCGCGGCGGCCTACGGTGCCGCCCTGGCCAAGGCGAGCTATTTCAGAACAGCCTTTGAAAGTTCAAAACTCTGCGTGGCCGGGTTCCTCGTTCCCTACATGATGGTGCTTTTCCCTCCGCTTTTGCTTGATTTTTCGCAAACCTCGCTGGCGGAGACCATCGCCGGGTATGTGTCTTGTCTCTTCATTATTCTCGGCCTGCAAATCTCCTTTGTCGGCTATTTTGTCAGAAGGTGCAGGATCTATGAGCGGGTGTGGACAGGGATGACGACCTTGATCTTTTTCGGATTTCTGATCACCCATGAGATCTTGACTTTTGTCATGGGTGTATTGGCCTTCCTTGCCTTGACCCTGGTGCAAATGAAAGGACCGAGGCCAAAAATGTCTGAGAGTACCTATTAACCGTCTCGAAATTGTCTCGACGCTTCACACCCCCCCTCACCCCAACCCTCTCCCCCAGACTTGGGGGAGAGGGCAGAGCAAGGGGGCCCGATCTGAAAATACTATTTCGAGACGGTTAATAAGTGGGCGGGACCGCTTTCAACCGGAAATGCACGTTTTCGTTTTACCATGCTTTGATCTATTGAAGGAGGAATCAAAATGAGTCATGAAAATCCAGTCATTGACATGCAACACCACTTTATTCCTGCAGAGGCCCTCAAACTGGTAAAGAAAACAGAGGAACATGATTTTACCTACGGCCTGAACAGGTTCAAAAAAGAGTATGAGCAGATGGTCAATGTCGATGAACACCTGAGGTGGATGGATGATTCCGGAATCGATATGGCTATCTTGAGCACATCATCTTTCAGTCCGAACGGCTTCGAATTCTGTAAGGCCTGCAATGATGGGTACTCTGAGGTAACCAAGAGCTATCCGGCGAGATTCAAGGGCATGGTGCATTTTTATCCCTTTGCCGATGAGTCCAAGAATCGGGATGAAATAAAGAGGGGGGTGGAAGAGCTCGGCCTGTGGGGGATCGCTACAGTGACGTCATTCCAGAATATGACGATAGACTCGCCCCTCATGGACCCCGCCTTTGAATTGGCCGTGAAGTATGATATGCCCGTCTTCGTCCACCCCAGCATAAGAATGAAACTCTGGGGAGGAGAACGCTACGACCTCTTCATGACCGTTTCAAGGGAATATGAAATTGTGAAGTCTTTTGTGGAGTTGGTCTACGGGGTTCTCCCGCGCTTTCCCAAGCTGAAAATCATCATGGCACACTTTGCGGGAGGCCTACCGATCCTGAAAGGTCGCCTTCTGGCTTGGCATCGGCCCGACGGCTTCCCTGTGCCGGAAGGTGTTCGAAAACGGAGCGGGCTGGCAATCGGTCAGGCGGAAGAACTCGGATTGGTGCGAGATTTTGATACTCGGATCAGGGACGTCTATTTCGATTCGGCAGGCTATGGGGGCTGGCTGCCTGCAATCCGATCTGCCCTGGAAACCCTGGGTGCGGATCGCACCTGCTTTGCGACGGACTTCCCCTATGAGATGAACGATCCCAAATATGTAAGCAGGCACATCCAGGAAGTGGGTGCACTGGACATTCCCAAAGAGGACAAGGACAAGTTCTTTGGAGAAACCCTGAGGGAGTTATTCAAGATCTAATGTGTTTGTAAAAAAATGCCCTTCTTTGGAAAGGGCGATTTTCCGGTACTTTCTCTGTATCTTGTGTGTGAGGTGGCACCATCACTTTGTCCCGAGAGCACGGGAGATCCTGGTCAGAGATTGCAGTAAAGGGGGAAAGGAAGAGTGAAACCAGCAAAGATGTCTGAAGACGTTGTTGAGGCCGATGTTCTGGTAATTGGCGGTGGCCCGGCCGGATTGATGTCTGCCATTCACGCGGGTGAAGCGGGGGCTAAGGTGGTCCTGGTGGATAAGGCCAATACCATAAGAAGTGGATCGGGCGCCACCGGGAACGACCATTTCAGGGCCTACATTCCCGAGTTTCACGGACCTGACATGCAGGCGGTTGTTACAGAAGTGGCCGGCTCCCAAGCGGGATGGACTCGTCCCGGGGATTTTGTACGGGTGTGGATGGAAAAATCATTCGAGATCATCAAGATGTGGGATGAATGGGGCATCCCCATGAAATACGATGGCAAATGGGAATTTGCGGGGCATGCCTTCCCGGGCAAACCCCTTACCACGTTGAAGTATTCGGGCCAGAATCAAAAACCCATACTGACCAAGGAGGCCAAGAAGAGAGGCGTAAGAATCCTCAATCGGATTGCGGCTTTTGATCTGATCACCGCCAATGGGGTTGAAGGCGCCGTCGGCGTACATACCCGGGACGACAAGGTGTACACCCTCCTGGCCAAGGCCGTCGTACTGAGCACCGGGGGCTGCATACGGTTGTACCCAGGTCCCACGCCGGGGTGGATGTTTAACCTGGCGTATTCGCCGCACACGACCGGGGATGGGCGGGCCATGGCATATCGAGCGGGTGCCGAGTTGATCAATATGGAGATTGCCATGCGCTGGGCTGGACCCAAGTACTTTGCCCGGTGCGGAAAGGCCACATGGGTTGGTGTACTCAGGGATCCTGGAGATAGGCCTGTGGGGCCTTTCGTGACCAAACCGAACCGCATTTATGGTGATCCCATCTCCGACTCATTTAAGGGGCTGTTTGAGGAATACCGCAAGACAGGCAAGGGACCGGTTTACATGGACTGCCGAGGGATATCCGAGGAAGATTACGATTACATGATGTACTTCATGAAACACGAAGGGTTGCACAGCATCGTCCAGCATGCGAAGGAAGAGGGGATCGATTTCAGGAGAAATCCCGTCGAATTTATGACCTATGAAATGACAACACGGGGAGGCATCTATTTCAACGAAAAAGGGGAAACCTCTGTGGATGGCCTTTATGCCGCAGGCGATGAGTATTTCGGGGGAATATCCGCGGCCGCCGTTTTCGGCTGGATCGCCGGCGGCAATGCAGCCATTTATGCCCGGGACAAGCTGCAGCCGAAGCCTGAGATCGCCGCTTCAAAGGCGAGAGAGGTGAAGGACCTCGTGGAAGCCATCCGAAATCGTACATCCGGGGCTTCCTGGCAAGAGATCAATGTGGCCCTTCAGCAGGTGATGTACGACTATGCAGGCATTCCCCGTTCCGATACATTGCTCGCAGCAGGTGCCTCCCACCTGGCGAAGGTGAAGAAAAAGGCATCGGAAGAGATGCTTGCCAGGAATCAGCATGAACTCATGCACTGCCTTGAGGTCTTAAACCTACTGGATATTGGGCAGATCGTCATTTCCGCTCATGAGGAAAGAAAGGAAACAAGGGAGATCTATACCCGTATTGATCACCCTTACAGAGTGCCGGCATTGGATGGAAAGATCCTCATATGCAGGATGGGTGAAAAGGCACCCGTAATGGAGTGGCGCGTACTGACCGGGTGAAGGAGGAAGAAATGCCACCTGTGATTGACGAAGAAAAATGCACGGGCTGTGGCGTGTGTGTGGAGCATTGCCCGCAAGACGTGTTTTTCGGATCGGAGAAAAAAAAGGTTCCCGTTATCACCTTCCCGGAAGAATGCTGGCACTGTTATGCATGCGTATTGGACTGCCCCGCGCCGGATGCGATACGCATAAGGACTCCGGTCCCCATGCTGTTGTGTTACAAGTAGGGTGCCTTGTTTCCGAACCGAGCACGGGCCATCGGAAGGCCTCCGCCTTTCATGTCCTTTGCTGATCAGGAGGAATTCATCTCCGTTTCTGTGCTGCGACCGACTGCAGTTCGGGAGGAAATCTCTTGCGTTCCATATCGCGTGAAGTGGTTCACAAACAGGCAGATGTCCTCGTAATCGGTGGAGGCATCAGCGGAACGCTGGCCGCCATAAAGGCCAGAGAGGCAGGCTGTGAGAATGTCATCCAAGTCGACAAAGGGCATGTCGGCAAAAGCGGGTGCAGCGCCTTTGCTGCCGGGGTGCTTCAGCAGGTTCCATTTCCAGGGGATGATTTCAAGGAGAGGCTGTTAAGTGAAACCGCCTATCTCCAGTATATCGTCCGCCAGGACAGAGTCATCCGGCATTTCGAAGAGATTGGCGACTTGATTGATCAGATCGAAGGATATGGCGTGCAGATTATTAGAGACAAGAAGGCAAAGAGGGTAAAGCAGAAGGGGAGGGGGCGGTATCCCATGTTAACATTTCCAGGGCCTCAGCTCATGAATGCCCTGGCAAAGACCGCGAGAAAGAAAGGGGTTCAACAAGTCAACAAGGTGATGATAACTGACCTTATTCGGTCAGGCGATTACATCATAGGCGCCGTGGGTTTTGAGACCACTCACGGCGTCTTCCACGTGTTCAAGGCGAAAACCACGATCATGGCCACAGGCCTGACCTACTATAAAAGTATATGCCCCGGCCACAGAAACTGCACAGGGGATGGATATGCCGCGGCATACCGAGCTGGTGTGGCCCTCAGTGGCGGGGAGAGCAACGACAATCTGGGCCATGCCTTCCCCAGCAAATATGATGTCGGGCCCGGCATGTCCCTATTCGTGGGCGAGGGAGGAAAGTTCATCAATAACAGGGGTGAGAGGTTCATGGAGCGGTATTACCCCACCCGCAAGGAGCGTGCGCCGCTGAACTACCTGACATTGGCCTTTGCAATGGAGGCAAAGAGGGGGAACACCCCTATCTACATGGATATCAGACATTTCAGTCCACGGCAGGTTGACAGGCTGAGAAGGGCGATTCCCTTGGTTATCAGGGGATTCGAAAGCGTCGGCATCGTCAGGAAGGGACGGATTGCTGAGAAGATTGAATGGGGTCTCACCGCCTACCTTGGTCGGACGGGCATCCGAGTGAATGATCAATTGCAGAGCTCCCTTGCAGGCCTCTACGCCTGCGGGGAAGCTGCAGCCATGGAGGCCTATACGGCCGGACTGGCGCCTGCCGCCAGTTCAGGCGGCCAAGCCGGCACGTATGCCGCGAAGCAAGCCAGAGGCATGTACATGCCAAAGATACCTCCAAGGTTGGTGAAGGAGCTTCGAGAGCGTACCTATCAGCCCTTGACCCGCTCGGATGGCGTGGAACCCGACCAGGTGCTTCTTTCGCTTCAGGAAGCGATCATGCCGTATGACGTCCTTAAGATAAGGCACGAGAAGAGAATGAGAAAGGCGCTCGCAAAGATCGAGACGCTCAGGGAGGATCAGTTGGCGATTCTGCATGCCTACGACCCGCATTATTTGCGCATGGCCCACGAAGTGCGAAGTCTGACCCTCATTGCGGAAATCACACTGCGCAGCGCTATCCTCCGAAAGGAATCACGCCTTGGGATAAGGGAGGATTACCCGTATATCGACAATCAGAAGTGGCTGAAGTGGACGGAAGTGGAGAACGACCCGAACGGCAAGATGGCCACGCGGACCGAACAGGTCCCCATAGCGAGTTATCCTCTGCAGCCGAGACAGATGGGTCGACACCTGCATCGGAGATGGCAGATTGCGGAAGATATGGGTATCATCTCGGTTCACAAGGGAAAAATACACTGGAGATAGCCCATCGGAATTCCTCAATGCGGGCTTGCTGTGCAACGTCCCTTGGGTACCGTTCCCCTCACGAAGCGGAACTCCATTCGCCGGGTCCGGCAGACCTCATGCCCCGAGGGCTGAATGACTGAAGGGCTGCGGCGTTTACCGCACGAACGACCCCCCGCGGAATACGGCTATGGATTTCACGCTCAGCAAGAAACAAAGAGATTTGGTGGAGGAGGCGCGCGAATTCGCATCACGGGAATTTGGCCAGAGAGCGCTGGAATTTGACCGATCCGAAACGTTCGACCTTGGGATTTGGCGGGCCGCTGCCGAGCGGGGGTTCGTTGGCCTGCATATTCCCGTAAGATACGGGGGTTCAGGCTTGGGTCTTTTGGAGCGCTGTTTGGTCATGGAGGAATTCTGGTCGGAAGATCCGGGAATCGCAAGCGCTGTGCTCTCTACGACATTCGGATCCGATATGTTCACCATGTTCGGAACGGAAGAGCAAAATAGCATCTTTCTGAGACCCGTGGCGGAAGGGAATGCCATCCTGGCCATGGCCATCACCGAGCCGAATGCTGGATCGGATGTAAGCGGCGTCCAGACCAGAGCGGAACAAAGCGGCGATGAATATGTGATCAGCGGCTCTAAAGTGTTCATCACCAATGGCAGTGTAGCGGATTTCGTACTTGTTTTATGCCTGACGGATCCGGAACACGCCAAAAAGCATATGAGGTTTAGCTGTATTGTGGTTGAAAAGCACAGGAAAGGCTTTCAGGCTAACAAATTGTATGGAAAACTCGGCATACGGGCAAGCGACACAGCCGAACTGTTTTTCTCCGATGTAAGGGTGCCTAAAACGAATCTGGTAGGAGAACAAGGTGGTGCTTTCAGGCAGTTGATGAAGGTTTCCGACAGGGCGAGGATAGGAGTTGCCGCCCAGGGCGTCGGAATTGCAAGGGCTGCCTTAGAGGAGAGCATAAGACATAGCAGGAAGAGATTTCAATTCGGCTCGCCATTGGCTTTGCTCCAGGCAACACAATTCAAGATCGCAGAAATGGCTACTCGCGTGAAATGCGCTCGGAATCTGTACTACGAGGCGGCGTGGAAGGCCGACAAGGGCATTGCCGATAGCAAGCTCGCTGCGATGGCAAAGTGGTATGCGGGTGAAGTTGCCGTTTTCTGTGCCAATGAAGCGTTAGAAATGCATGGTGGATATGGGTGTCTGGATGAGCATAAGGTGCAACGCCTGTACCGGGACGCAAAGATCATTGACATCTACGAAGGCACGAAGGAGATAGAAAAACTGATTATCGCTCGCAATTTGCTATCCTCTTAGGATGGGTGGTAACCGAAGCAGGAAGGGAAAGGCGGAAATGAAGCATGGGAATCAGGCATATCGATACGGAGCTGTGCAACGGGTGTGGTCTGTGCGTTCAATATTGCCCTATGGATGTCATCCGAATGGATAAAGAAAGAAAGAAGGCGTATGTGAAGTACATCAGGGACTGCCAAAGCTGCTTTTTGTGCCAGGAGGAATGCCCTCAGAATGCTATTCTGTGCATAGGCGTGTTTGAACGACGAATTCCCAGCGCATGGTAACATACTGCCTCAACCCCAGCCGTAGCAGGACCTTCACAAAAATTCTATCGATCATCTTCCATCTTCGAGACGGATGGCCCTGACCATGCCCGGTTCGTGTGCACGTTTCTCGCTGTAAATCGGAAAGGTCTGTGGTATGCTCGCTCTTACTGCGGAGCCGCAAAGACCCGTGGCCCCCGCGTTCCCTTGCGGGGGGATTCCGTGAGAATCAAAGGAGAAGTTGTATCCATGCGTCTCGTCGTGTCTCTTGCCATGGCTTTCATCCTGGGGGTGGTCCTCTTGGTGTTCACGGCGGATGTCCGCGCCGGGGAAAAGAAGGAGGCCCGGTTCCGGGAACTCAGGGAGTCCATGGTGAAGAAGCAGATCGAGTCGCCTGCGGACTACCGTGAGCCGGTGCAGGACAGGAAGGTGCTGGCAGCCCTGCGTGCGGTGCCCAGGCATCGCTTTGTCCCGCCCGGTGATGAGTTCAGGGCCTACGGAGACTTCGCCCTGCCCATCGGTTACGGCCAGACCATCTCCCAGCCCTATATCGTGGCCCTCATGACGGAACGGCTCCAGGTGGAGCGGGGCCACAGGGTGCTGGAGGTCGGCACGGGATCGGGATACCAGGCGGCCGTTCTCTCCCTTCTCACCAACGAGGTTTACACGATCGAGATCATCGAGGGACTGGCCCTTCCTGCCGCGGACCGGCTCCGCGGTCTGGGATACAGGAGCGTGGAGACGAAGGTGGGCGACGGGTATTACGGATGGGAGGAACATGCCCCCTTTGATCGGATCATCGTGACCTGCGCGGCCACCCTTGTCCCGCCGCCCCTGATTAAGCAGCTCAAACCGGGGGGGAAGATGTGTATTCCCGTGGGAGGGCACTACACGGTGCAGAACCTGACCATGGTCGAGAAATCCGGTGACGGCGCGGTGAGCATGAAGAAGATCCTGCCCGTGCGGTTTGTGCCCTTTGTCATGCCCACGCGGAAAGAATGAACCGCACACCACCAGTCCCGGCCCTATCCCATCGTGCCTTTCTGCTCTTCTGCACCTCAGCCTCGGTTCTGGCCTATGAAATCCTCCTCATGCGACTCCTCTCCCTCGCCCTCTGGTATCACTATGCGGCCATGGTGATCAGCGTGGCCCTCCTGGGCTTCGGGGCAGCGGGGTCCTTCCTCTTCCTTTTCCTCGAGAGGATTAAGCGCCGGCAGGCAGTGTGCCTCCTGGTTCTCTCTGGGGCGACCGCGGTCTTCTATTCCCTGGCCTTCAGCCTTTCCCAGAAGGTCGGTTCCGATCCCCTGAATCTGGTGTGGCAGGGCAGGGAGTGGTTCAACATGTTCTTCACCTACCTGCTTCTTTTCCTGCCGTTCCTCACCGCAGGGGGGATCGTGGGGATCGTGATGAGCACGGCAGGGGAAAAAACCCACTTCATGTATGCGGCCGACCTACTGGGGGCCGGTTGCGGAGCGGTGGGGATCATTCCAGCCCTCTACCTCGCTCCGCCCTGGTGCCTCCTCCCGGGTCTCGGCGCCCTGGTGCTGGTCGGGGCCGTGCCCGTCTGCACGGCCGTGGCACGAAGGGTCATGGGTTTCGGGACCATACTGGTCTCGGCGGGTCTGATGGCCTTCGCATACGGTTATCTCCCTCCGGTACCCAGGATGCACCACACCAAATCCCTGCCCGTGACCGTTTCCTTTCCCGATGCCAGGATCGAGGCCGAGAGAACGGGGCCTCTCGGGATGATTCACGTGGTCGGAAGTTCGCTCATCCGTCATGTGCCCGGCCTGAGCCTCAACTTCGGGCTGGGGCCCGCTGAAGCGGAGCAGACCCTTCCGGAACAGAAAGGCCTATTCGTGGACGGTGAAGGGCCGAGCGCGGTGGCCCGCTTCACGGGGGATCCAAGCCTGCTGGGCTATCTGGATTTTACCACCACGGCCCTTCCTTATCACACGCGCAGGCCCCAAAAGGCCCTGATCGTGGGCGGGGGAGGCGGAAGCGACGTGCTCCTGGGTCTCAGGCACCGGACGCCCGAAATGGTGGTGCTGGAGGTGAACAGCCAGATCGTGGACCTGATGCAGGGTCTCCTCGCAGCCTTTTCAGGAGAAATCTACAGGAGGCCCGGGATCAGGGTCGAGTTGAAGGAGGCCCGGCAGTTCCTTGCCGCGACGGAGGAGCGGTTCGACCTGATCCAGCTGTCCCTCCTGGATTCCTTTGCCAGCTCCGCAGGGGGGCTTCATTCGGCCGCGGAGGAATACCTCTACACCGAGGAGGCCTTTACGCTCTACCTGAGATGCCTGAGCGATTCCGGGATCCTGGCTGTTACCCGGTGGCTCAAGCTTCCTCCCCGGGACTCCTTCAGGATCCTTTCCACCGCCCTTGCGGCACTGCGCAGGTCAGGCGTGACCACTAACCCGGAGAGAAATCTGCTTTTCATCCGGAGCTGGAAGACCTCGACCATCCTGGTTTCGAAGAACGCCTTCCGGCCCGAGGAGATCGAGCGGGCGACCCGTTTCTGCGACAGGAGAAGTTTTGACCTGGCCTATTATGCAGGCATGAAGGAAGATCGGGCCAATCGCTATGACGTGCAGAAGTCCCCCATCTACTTCCTCGGGGCCCGGGCCCTCAGCAGTCCCGATGCCGGGGCCTTTCTCCGGAACTACATCTTCGACATCTCGCCTACAACGGACGATCGCCCGTACTTCTCCCACTTCCTCCGGTGGGACAAGGCCCCTGAACTCCTCCGGCAGTTGCGGAGGGAATGGCTTCCCATGGTGGAACTCGGGTTTGTCTTCATCATCGCCGCCCTGATCCAGTCCATCCTGGCGAGCGGCGTCCTCATTCTCCTGCCCCTAGCCGGGCTTCGCCGTAAGAACCGCAGGAAGCCCGAAGGCGAAGCCCGCCCCAGGTCTACGGATGCCCTTTGCACCCTGGTGTACTTCGGGTCCCTCGGCACAGGCTTCATGTTCCTGGAGATGGCACTTCTCCCCAAGTACACCCTTCTCCTGGCCCATCCGATCTATGCTGCTGCCGCAGTCCTGAGCGCGGTCCTGGTCTTCGCCGGTCTGGGAAGCCTGAGTGTCGGACGCCTCCCGGGGGATCCGGGACGGTTCGTATGGCTGGCGGTGCTCGTGATTCTCCTCTGGGTCGGTTTCCATATCCTGGTCGGGGACCGGCTCGTGGAGGTCTCCCTGCGCTTCTCTCTCGGGGCCCGCCTCGGTTTGACGGTGATCCTCATATCCGCCCTCGCGTTTTTCCTGGGCTGGCCCTTTCCGGTGGGTTTGCGCACCCTGTCCGGAAGGTTTCCCGGGCTCGTCCCGTGGGCGTGGGGCATCAACGGGTGCGCCTCTGTGGTGGGCGCCGTGCTCGG
>JAFGPH010000656.1 GCA_016926135.1 Deltaproteobacteria bacterium | reverse complement strand
GACCAGATGGAGGATGGCATACGCTGGCTCGAGAGGGTGACCGGCAGGGGGTTTTCGGACGAGCGGTTTATCAAGGCGGCCAGAAACGAGATCAAGGTACTGGTTCTGTGGGGGAACATATGTGCGCTGAACATGCACGCTCCTGCGCCGCTCGATGAGCGCCGCCTTATCGCCCTTTTTCCTCCGGCCATGGTGGACAGGACAACCGAGCAATGCGTGCGCATCTATGAGGCATTGCTGGAAGAAGTGCGACATATGGTTGAGAACGGACAGAGTGTGGCCCCCTATCAGCGCTACCGGATCGTCTATTTCGGACTGGCACACACCTATGGCCATCCGGAAATTGCGAGAATCCTGAGAGACGCCGGAGCCGAGATCGTGGCCTCTGTTTACACGTTCGGCACGGCAGGCAATTTCAGGGGATTTGTGGATGGAAAATGGTCATGGCAGCCCATTGACCCTGCATGGGTAGACGCCCTGGATCTGACCGGCAGAAGAGAGGCCTTATCCGCACTCGCGAGAATAGTCCTGGGTTGGCCTACCTGGCAAGGAGTGAGGTCCTACTGGGCACTGGAACAAATGGCCAGGGCAATGGTAGAGGAATATAACGCCGATGGGCTTCTGTTGGCGCCTACCCGTAGTTGTGAAACGGATTTCAGGAACGGTTACATAGCGATGCAGCGCATCTTCAAAAACGAAATCCCGACCGTAGAATACGATACTGAAACGGTGGATGTCCGGAAGATGGATATACCCGGCTCCAAGCGGAAAACGGAGTTGTTCGTGGATCTCATGGATGCGCACAAGAAAGGGGGTGCATGAAAGCAGATGAAGAAGGGCACTGAAACGATCATCGAGCATTTTCGCCGCATCACTGAGAACACCCATGCGTACGCAAAATCCCTTCAAGGGAAAGGGCAGCTCATAGCTGGATACATGTGCACGCATGTTCCCGAAGAAATTTTATATGCAGCCGGGATTATACCGGTGAGAATTCTTACCGCCCATGTGCCACAAGCAATGACAAGGAGCTATATCCATGAAACATACTGCTCTTTTTCACATGATTGCGCATACCAGGGACTGCAACACCATTATGACTACCTGGACTTGCTTGTACATGGCAGCAGTTGCATACATATGGCAGAAGCGTTCAATGTCTGGGTCAGATTTGCCGGGTTCGAGCAAAAAAGCTTTCTTATTTCGTTCCCCCATATCATCCATGCCAAGCCAGCCCGCGGGTTTATGGTGGAATCATTCGGAGAGTTCAGGCAATTCGTTGAGAAGTTTTCGAAAACGGCCATCACCGATGATAACATCGAGAGGGCGATCAAGGTCTACAATCACACCCGAAGACTCCTCAAAAGGCTCTGGGAGTTTTTAAGGCAGGATCAACCGCCCATAACGGGAGCGGATGTCGCTACTCTCACCTTGGCCTCCCAGGTCATGGACAAACAGGAATGCAATCAAATGCTGGAGCAACTTATTCACCGATTGGAAGCGGAGCCCGGCAAGGCGGTCTCAGCGGTAAGGTTGATGGTAACGGGGGGCGCTTGCGATGACCTGCGGATCTTCAATCTCATTGAACAGCTGAACTACCCCACAAGCCTGATATTCATCGATTCGTGTACAGCAGCCAGGTACTTCTGGTTTGAGGTGCCTGAAGACAGACCGGATAAACTCGCTGCGATCGCTGAGGGACTTATCAGCAGAATTCCGTGCCCTGCAAAAGACAGTGTTCCCGGTACAGGAGAGAAGAAAAGGTTCAGGTTCATACAACAGTTCATCGAGGACTTCAAGCCCGATGGAGTCATCTTTCTCTATCAGAGATTCTGCAGCCCTCAATCGATGGACGTTGTGGCACTGAAGCCTGTCGTGAGGATGTTGGGAATTCCATGGCTTGAGCTTGAGCTTGACACGACCATACCCGTTACCCAGTTTGGGACGCAGTTGGAAGCCCTGGTAGAAATCATCAAGCAGGTGGCGCCATGAATAAGGGAAAACTTTTGGCTGGACTGGATGCAGGCCATATTCACACGAAGGCCGTCATCATGAGGGGACAGGAAATCCTTGCCTATTGCACAGTACCCACAGGGTTTGATGCAGTCGCTGCGGCTCAGGCAGCACTCCAGGAAGCTTCGGACAACACAGGTATCTCAAGCAGCGAACTGGGCGCAATTGTAGCCACTGGGATTTTTGCAGAGCTGATGAAGGCCCCTCCACTGAATGTAACCGGAACCGTACCCGAATATGTGGCGGATGCCAGGGGTGCATTATTCCTTAATGAACACGCCGGAACCGTTATCGACATCGGCGGAAATATCCATAAGGCGATCCGTTATGACCTAGACGGAAATCTCCTGGACGTGATTCAGAATGACAAATGCGCTGACGGGCTGGGCATTTTTTACACCAACATGGCCAAAGCCCTGGGGTTGAGCGAGCAGGAGATGTCCGCACTGGCGCTTGCATCCACCCGGAATCTCTCCATTGCCGTTCAATGCGCCCTATCCGCTGAATCAGACGCCATTGATTTGATGTGTCAAGGCGCGGACATAGCTGATGTTGCGGATGCGATCTCGAGATTCATCGCTGAACGCGTTGCCGACATGTGCACCTATATGTCCCACACAAAAGAGATCGTGGTAGCCGGGGGTCTGGCCAAATCACAGGCGATCATCCAGCACCTTGCGAGTCTATTGAAACAAGACCTTAGCGCATTGAGACTTCCGGAATATGTGGGCGCAATAGGTGCGGCCATAAGTCATGGGGGTGGAATATGAACGGATACGCTTCAATCAGCGAAGAGATGGATTGGACGAAGGCCGAAAGGATAGTGGCTGGAATAGACAGTGGCGCAGTGAGCTCAAAAGTCCTGATACTGCTGGATGGAAAACCATATGCATTTTCTCAAATCAGGACTCGGACTCCCAAGGAATCGGCCTTCAGTGCCATGAACGCGGCTCTAGACAGGACGAGATTGAAACCGGAAGATATCCATTACCTCGTGGCGACCGGTTGCGGGAGGACGCAGGTTCCCTTTGCACGAGAAAGGATATCTGAAATCGCGTGCGGTGCCGCAGGGGCGGTGCGCATTTGGGGGCCTTCCGTGCGCACGGTGCTGGATGCCGGAGGTCAGAGCTGCAGGGTCATTCACTGCACCGAAAAAGGCAGGGCAACCGCTTTCCTCTGGAACGACAAATGCGCTGCGGGTATCGGGCGCTCCATGGAAGTCTTCGCCGATCTGGTGCGGAAAGAACTGGCTGAGATTGGAGACATTGCCGTTCAATCCGATGAGTTCCCGAAGCTGAGTGACTTCTGCGCGGTGTATGCCCAATCCGAGATTCTGGATCTGATACGAAACAAAGTGCCTCTGGAACAGGCCATTGCAGCCTACCATTATGCCATGGCCAAGAGAATCAGTACCCTGGCAGCCAGATCCGGGGTCAAAAAGGATTTCGTCATCATTGGTGGACTGGCTAAGAATCCGGGAATAACGGATTGGGTGGAAAAGATCCTGCAAGTCAGCAGGCTGGCTCCCAAACCTGAATGGGATCCCACACTGACGACAGCCCTTGGCGCGGCCCTGTTTGCGGATTCATCCTACAGGCGACAACAATCTGGCGTATAAACCAAAGAAGGGATGGAGATGGATCGAACAGGGGAATACTGGAACCCTTTGATCGAGACCTTGCCCAGAGAAAAGCTCATCCAGATCGAGCTGAAACGGTTTCGGGAGCTTCTCCAATGGGCCAAAGAAAGCTCCCCTTTCTACCGGAAGAAGTTGCGGGAGATTGATCCTCAGGATATCAGAAGCCTCGAAGACGTCGCCAAGGTCCCCATGACCGAAAAGGACGAACTCCGGGTTGCCCAGGAAGTGACGGAGCCCTTCCTTTACGGTGAGCTTCTGGCGGTTTCTCCCGGAAGCCTGTCGACGTTTCACCAGACATCAGGGACGACGGGAAAGCCTGTTTACATTCCGGACACGTATGAAAGCTGGCAGTGGCTCGTCGAGGTCTGGTGTTACATCCTATACGCAGCGGGTTTTCGGCCTGGAGACAGGGTTTTCCTTCCCTTCGGTTACAATGTCTATATCGCCTTCTGGCAAGGCCATTACGCAGCGGAGAAGATGGGCTGTGAGGTGGTGCCGGGCGGAGCGCTCGACACAAAGGGCCGGCTTCAGAAGATGAGGGAGGTGAAGGCCGTAGGGATCATGAACACCCCCACCTACGGACTCCACATGGTGGAGGTGGCCAAAGAGATGGGGCTCGATCCCAGACGGGACTTCCACGTGAAAAAGATGATCTGCGCCGGAGAGCCGATGCCGGAGCCCACCCGCCTTCGTCTCGAAGAACTGTGGGGAGCCGGGGTGTACGACCATATTGGGGGGACGGAACCGGGAGGATGGGCAGGAATGTGCTCCCAGAAAAAGGGGATGCATGTCATCGAACCCCATTTCCTCATTGAGATGATCGACCTTGAGACCATGTCCAAACCAGTCCCCCCCGGGACAAACGGGGTTGCCGTCATCACCCCGCTTTGCAGAAGATGTGTACCACTCATCCGATTCAACCTGAAGGACATCATGGTGATCATGGACGAACCGTGCCCTTGCGGCAGGACCTCCGCCCGGGTGGATCAGGTGGGAGGTCGTGTCGACGACCTGAGAAAAATCAGGGGCGTTTTCTTCAGTCCTACCAGGGTGGAAGAAGTGATGCGGATGCGGTTTCCTGAAGTGATCGAGTTCGAGACCACCCTGACCCAGGAAGGCACGATGCCCGTCTTGACACTGAGGTGGGAGGTCGATCCATCGGTCCCGGAAAGCAGAATACCAGAGCTTCAGACACGGATCAGGGAAGAACTCAAGATCGCGACCAACCTCACTTTCGAAATGGAGAGCGTGAAGCCTGCAGGGTTACCCCGCCACACCCTCAAATCGGCCAGATTCAAGGACCTCAGACGCAGATAGTGGAGACACAGATGGAATACGACCTAGAGGCCATGGATTCGGAAATCAGGGGAATCGAAGAGAGGGCCAAACGACTGAAGGAATTAGGCCACGGAATTGAGGCGGTGGAAAGGAATGCCGATGCAATACTCTGTTTTGTCTACCTCCTCAAGAGGAATGTCTCCGACGTGATCGGGTCCGCCTAAACACGCATGACCAGGTTACTCCTTCTCGCCACCCCCGAGGATGAAAATCCCCCTCTCCACCCAAGTGGGGGGAGAGGGTCGGGGTGAGGGGGGTGTATTTTCACGGTAAAGGAAAGGGGAAAGGCCGCACTTACAACGACAGGCCCATTGCCCCAAGAGCAGAACAATCTTTTCCCCTCTGATTGCATTTGAGTCCATGTCATGTCCAAGAAGATCGTGAGAAAAGAATCCATCATCCATGCAGCCATTGAAGTCTTCAGCAAGAAAGACTTCAAGAGTGCAAGTATTTCCGAGATAGCTCAAAAGGCGGGTGTGGCCGACGGCACGATCTATCAGTATTTCAGGAATAAGGAAGACCTTTTTTTCTCCATCCCCATAGAAAAG
>JAFGPH010000655.1 GCA_016926135.1 Deltaproteobacteria bacterium | reverse complement strand
GCGGGCATAGCTCAGTTGGTAGAGCACAAGCTTCCCAAGCTTGGGGTCGCGGGTTCGAACCCCGTTGCCCGCTCCAGCGAGATTTCCGAGAAGGCCCGATTCCCTTTTTGAGGTGGCACGTCATTCCTGGACGAATGCGAAGGCCGTCTTCAAATTGCGGACATGGTGTGCTCCCTGTTGCCTTATGAGTTCGATGTCATAAGAGGATAGCATATAGCAACAATCCAGTCTGCAGAACGGAGGCGGGCCCCAAAAGCCCGCTTTTTTATTATTGGAGAGATGAAAGAGACCCGGACCATTACGGCAGAGATCACCGGCTTGGCAGAGCCGATTCTGGAGACCATGGGATTCGAGTTGGTGGACATGGAGTATCTTTGTGAGCGGGGGCATTGGGTGCTGAGGCTTTACATCGACAAGGAGAAGGGCGTGACACTGGACGATTGTGCCCGTGTCAGCCGGGAACTGGGAGACGTGATGGACGCCAGGGATCTGATCGCGCATTCCTACGTGCTGGAGGTCTCCTCTCCTGGTTGGAACAGACCCCTTCGGAAGGAGCAGCATTTCCTTCGCGTGGTGGGGAAGAAGATCAAGGCCCGGACGTATGCCCCTGTCGTGGGTCGCAGGAATTTTACGGGCACCCTGATCGATTTTCGGGATGACACCCTTTTCATGGATTCCAACGGCGAAAAGGTTGCGCTGCGCCGGGCGGACATCGAGAAGGCGAACCTTGTTCATGAGTACGAGGCATAACCCTGGAGAGCAGAGGGCGGAGCGAGGAGAAGATGGTTACAGAACTGAAGAGAGTCATCGACCAGGTAAGTCGTGAAAAGGGTGTTGATCGGGAAGTGCTGATCAAGACCCTCGAAGAGGCCGTCAAGGCGGCGGCCAAGAAGAAACTGGGTCCAAACTACGACCTGGAGGTCACCTTCAATGAGGAGATGGGCGAGATTGAGGTCTTCGAATTCAAAGAGGTGGTTGAGAAGGTGACCGACGAGCACGTAGAGGTCTCTCTTGAGGAGGCCCACAAGATCGACCCCGAATCCGAGGTCGGTGACAGCCTGGGCATTAAGATGGATACGGACGAATTCGGGAGGATCGCTGCCCAGTCCGCAAAGCAGGTGATCATGCAGCGTCTCAGGGAGGCGGAGAGGAATATCGTCTATGGGGACTTCAAGGACAGGAGGGGAGAGATCGTTCACGGCATCGTCCAGAGATTCGACAAAGGGGGGATCATCGTCAACCTCGGTCGCACCGAGGCGGACCTTCCGCTGAAGGAGCAAATACCGAAGGAAGTGTACAAGCAGGGAGACCGAGTCCGCGCCTACATCCTGGATGTCAAGCAGTTCAGCAGGGGACCCCAGATCATCCTTTCACGCACTCACCCGAACTTTCTTTCCGCCCTTTTCGAAAATGAGGTCCCCGAGATCGCCGAAGCGATCGTGTCTATTGTCCAGGTGGCGAGAGAGCCCGGCAGCAGGGCCAAGATCGCTGTCACGTCCAGGGACAGTGACGTGGACCCGGTCGGGGCATGCGTTGGGATGAAGGGGTCGAGGGTACAGGCGGTCGTCCAGGAACTGCGCGGGGAGAAGATCGACATCGTCCCGTGGGACCCGGACCCGGCCAAATTCATCTGCAATGGGCTGGCCCCTGCGGAAATCATCCGCGTGATCGTGGACGAAGAGGACCACTCTATGGAGGTGGTCGTCCCCGATGACCAGCTCTCTCTGGCCATAGGCAAAAGAGGACAGAACGTGCGACTTGCCTCCAAGCTTTCCGGGTGGCATCTGGATGTCACCAGCGAGACCAATTACAATCGCGTTCTCAAGGAAGCTTACGACTCTCTGCTCAGGGTGGAAGGAATCGGGGAGAAGACGGCCCTGGACCTCTATCAGGCGGGCTACAGGTCCGCGGAGGAGGTGGCTGAGGCCAAGGTCTCCGATCTGCTCCAACTGACGGATATGGATGAGGAGAAGGCCAAGAAGGTCATCGACAGCGCGCTCACCCGTATCAATGAAGCGGCATCCGAGACCCCGGAAGAACCGGAAGTCGCTCCTCTGGAGGATTCGGATGCCGAGGCAGGGACGAGCACGGAGGCGCAGGAGCAGGAGGTGGGCTCCAGCGGGGAAACGGAGGACTCCGGCGAGGCCTCCGAGGTGAAGGAGGGAGAGATCGGTGGGGAAGGGCAGTGACCATGTTCCTGTCCGGACATGCATCTGCTGTGGCGCGAAACGCAGCAAGGTGGCGCTCCTGCGCCTGGTGCTGGATGATGAGGGCTACGTGGTGAAGGATGAGCCGATGGAAAGGCCGGGAAGGGGTGCCTATGTGTGCAGATCCGAATCCTGCCTGAAAAGTCTGCCGAAGGGGCGGTTGGAACGGGCCTTCCGGGTCAGGAAGGCTCTCATGAGGCAACTACCCGTTTCATCGGAAAGAGACGGATGAAGGGCAGGGGCAACAAAGGAATCGATATTCAGTGATTTTCTGGGGGTACAGATGGCGAAAATCAGGGTTTACCAGTTGGCCAAAGAACTCAATTTGGACAGCAAAGAACTCGTGGAGAAGCTGAAGGCCGGCGGTCTCAACATCAAGAATTACATGAGCACCCTGGATGGGGATGCCGTTGCAAAGGCCAAAGACATCGTGGCAGGTGCGGTATCCGAAGTCATCGAAGAGAAGAGGATAAGGCCGACCGTGATTCGACGAAGAAGGATGACGGTGGCGGTGGAGCCCTCCAGGCCTGAGGTGAAACCCGAAGAGCCGGAGGAAGAGGCTGAGGGGGAGGCGGGAGAGATTTCTCCTCTGAGGACGGAGATTGCCCCCGAGGCGGAGCCTACCCCGACGCAGGCCATGCCGTCCGAGGAAGGGGATGCGGCAGCCGAAGTCCTGGAAGAGGAGACATCTCTTGCTTCTGAAGAGGTTGTCCCCGCAAAAGAACGCATGAAAGAGCCCGAGGAGGAGAGAACGCACGTGAAGACAACGGCAGCGGAGGTTGCCAAAGAGAAGGTCAGGAAGACGAAGAAGAGGAGGGTGGACGAACCCGCCAAGATCATCCGAAGGGCGGAGGAGGGTCCTCTGTCCCGGTTGCTTGAGGAGGAAAAGAGGGAGGAGGCCGCCGAGCCGTCGGCAGCGCCTGTTCAGGCTGCGCCGTCGGCCCCGGGACCGAAGCTCATCCCGTCCCTTGAAGACGAGGCTGATCGAGCCGAGAAGAAGAAGAAGGAAAAGAGGCGACTGGATAAGGACGAGGTTGCCCCGAGAAAGACCGTCCGTCACCGAAAGCTGGAGGTCTTCGAGAGGGCCGATCTTTACGAAGGCCGCATGGTGAGGCGGAAGAAGAAGGACGGCAGCGTTAGGGAATCCCTGAGAAGGCTGGGCAAACCGGAGATCACGACCCCCAAAGCGATCAAGCGGAAACTGAGGGTTCCGGCGACGGTCGGCTTGGTTGATCTCTCCAGGGCCATGGGCGTGAAGGCCACGGATGTCATCCGAAGGCTTATGAGCCTGGGCGTGATGGTGGGGATCAACCAGTCCATTGATTTTGAAACGAGCTCCCTTGTGGCCGATGAGTTCGGTTACGAACTGGAACTGGATCGGTTCGAGATGGAGGATATCCTCCCTGAGCACGAGGACATGCCCGAAGACTTGAAGCCGAGACCTCCGGTGGTGACGATCATGGGGCACGTGGATCATGGAAAGACTTCCCTTCTGGACTACATCAGGAAGTCCAATATCATCGCAGCGGAATCGGGGGGGATCACACAGCATATCGGCGCCTACTACGTGGAGAAGGAGGGCGGGGACATCGTCTTTCTGGATACGCCGGGTCACGAGGCCTTCACGGCCATG
>JAFGPH010000654.1 GCA_016926135.1 Deltaproteobacteria bacterium | reverse complement strand
TGGCAAAGGGACAAAGCAGAGAACAACAAACCTGTTACCCCTTTGTGCCTCCCTCTCGGTGGCCAAAATCGAACTGAAGTCTTCGCCCAAAGGCGAGGGTTTTTCTCCCATTCCCCGAGAGGGACAATTAGGGATGGCCCTTTCCATGACAGTGTCTTACAGGATTCTCTTGCAGATGTTGGCTGTCGTTGTTTTTTCCGCGGCCCTGGCCTTTCTTGTCAACGAGGCGCGTGAAAACCGCCTCCCGCTGATCATGCCGTTTCCCCCCGAATACAGATGTCCATCCGGACTGGGTGCCGTGCCCTTCATTGCCCCCGAGAGCGCCCTCAAGTCATGGGGTCGCTCGGACACCCTGTTTGTGGATGCCCGCAGCGAAGAAGAGTTTCAGAGGGGACATATCGAAGGGTCCCTGAACATCCCCTATTTACATGCGGAATTCACATCTGCCGAGGTCCTGGATCGTTTGAGGGCTTACAAGATGGTCATTATCTACTGCAACACCAGGGATGCACGGCTGAGCAGGCTGATGTGCGCCGAACTTGTGCAGGCAGGAATCGGTGGGGCAACCTACCTGCAAGGGGGGGGTCCGGCTTGGGTCGCGGCAGGGGGAAAATACGCGGGCCAACGGCCACTGGACTATGAGGAAATCCCGTGACGCAGGCTGTTTTTCATCTAAAAAAGGTCGTAACCGGTCCCCTGGTCGTGTCGCTTCTGAGGGTCTCCCTGGGCATTGTTTTCATCGCGGCGAGTTTCGACAAGATCCAGGACCCGGAGGGATTTGCCCAAAACATTGCCAATTACCGCCTCGTGCCATACCCGTTCATTCACATCATAGCCATTGTGCTGCCGTGGCTGGAGATCACCACAGGGAGCCTGCTGGTCCTGGGGGTCTGGACCCGAGCGAATGCAGTTCTCACCGCGGGCCTCCTCATGGTATTCATCGCAGCCATTTCCCAGGCCCTCCTGCGGGGCCTGGATATCAGTTGCGGTTGCTTCGACACGAATCCGGCTGCAGACAAGATGACGCGATGGACCCTTTGCTGGAACCTGATCTGGCTGGGCTGGGCCGTATGGGTTTTCTTTTTTGACCGGGGATGGTATTCGATAGGCGACTTTGCGGCGAAGAAATATCAGAGGAGACGGAAGCATGAGAACCCTTAGCGGGATTTTATCAGTCCTGTTGGTCTTTCTTTTTGTGAGCGGCAGGGAGGCCGGTGCCCAGGAGGAAAACTCCAATCTGCCCTGGAAGTCATTGCCGAGATTTCACAGCCTGGACCCTGGCCGGAAAAAAGACCTGCTCGAGGCGCTCAAGCGAGAATCGAACTACGGCGTCTGCAAGTCAACTGTTTATGACTGCCTGCTTCTGGATAAGCCGGACGGCACGGCCGTGAGAATCGCCAATCTGGCCGCTTTTTTGGTCTCCAGAGGGGTTCCTCCCAACGCCATAAAGGTCCTGATTGAGAGGCGGGCCGCCTTTGCTCGGAAAACGGAGATCCATCGGTTCAGTTACGAGAACGCCCCGACCTACGGCAGCGAAAAGGCCGCGATCACGCTGACGGAATTTGCCGAGTTCAAGTGCCCGTTCTGCGCCACTGTAAGTTCCCTGCTGAAGAAACTGGTCGATGATTCCCATGGGAGCGTTCGGGTTTTCTTCAAACACTTCCCCATCATGAGCCACCCGGGGACCATGCTTGCTTCAACGGCAGCAGCGGCTGCACAAAAGCAGGGGAAGTTCTGGGAGATGGCGACATTGCTGTTTCAGGAAATGGATAGACACGATGAAAACCATGTGCTGGATCTCGCCGCCGATCTCGGGTTGGATATGGGCCGCTTCAAGGCAGACCTGCGTGACCCGGCGGTCACGAGGCTGGTACGGGCAGACAAGCTTGAGGGCGTCCGGGCCGGGGTGGACGCCACCCCCACGCTGTTCATCAACGGGAAGCACTACGACTTACGGAGTGATGAAGCGCTCCTGAAGGATATCCTCAACGAGGAAGCGGAACGCATCGGCATAGCCCCCCCTTACAAGGACTGGGTCTATAGCGGTTCCCCGGGACAGTGATCTACGCCTCGCCGGTCACGAAAGCATGGGGATGGTAGAGCAAAACTCACTGAAGAAGGGGGGAAACCATGGGGGAAAAGCGAAGCATCCTGTTTCTCTGCACGGGGAACTCCTGCCGGAGTCAGATGGCGGAGGCCTGGACCAGGCGCCTGAAAGGTGATGAATTCGATGCCTATTCAGCAGGGGTAGCGCCCAAGCCTGTGGACCCCCGGGCCGTCAAATCCATGGCCGAAGCAGGGGTGGACATCTCCGGGCAGAAATCAAAGGATATCGACTCCCTGGGCAACCTGGAGTTCGACTACGTGGTCACCCTCTGCGACAACGCCAGGGAGTCGTGCCCCTACTTTCCGGCGAGAACCAAACTCATGCATCGCGGCTTTGACGATCCCCCGAAACTGGCGGCAAATGCACCGGTTGAAGAAGCGGCCATGAAGCACTACCGCCGGGTGCGGGATGAGATCAAAGTATTCGTGGAAAGTCTGCCTCAGGTTCTTAAAAAAGGGGGTTACAGAGGATAGGGATATTCTGACAAGTCTATGAACTCCCTGGTGTTTTCACCTTGTGTTGTCCTGCCCGTGCGCAGGGGAACATTTGGCATTCCTATTGCATTGAACCCCTGCAATCCGGGTTGAAAGTCCTGATGGGACAGATTTCTGGGTACTTATTATCCAATCGGGTATCCAGACTGGATACAAATTATCCACATCTTGGGAGGTACAATTTGGAACTGATCATTGGACAGGATCTCAGTAAGGTTTATCAGACCGGAGAAGTGCCGGTGAATGCCCTGAAAGGTGTGAGTTTCTCCATTCCCAAAGGAGCCTTTCTGGCAATCATTGGTCCCTCGGGGAGCGGCAAGACAACGCTCCTGAATCTTATCGGCTGTCTCGACAAGCCTTCCGGGGGGAAACTCCTTGTCGCCGGGATGGATGTCTTGAGTTTCGGCAAGACCGATGCGGCAGTTTTCAGGGGAACGCACATCGGGTTCATTTTTCAGGGTTTCAACCTGATCCCCGTGCTGACCGCCTATGAAAATGTGGAATACCCTCTTTTTATGGTGCAGAACGTGCCTGCCTCCAAGAGACGAAAACAGGTGCAAGACCTCCTTGCAGCGGTCGGGATGGCGGACCAGCAGCACAAGCGGCCGGACCAGCTCTCAGGAGGACAGAAGCAGCGGGTGGCCATTGCAAGGGCACTGGTGACCCATCCGGAGCTGGTGCTGGCCGACGAGCCTACCGCGAATCTGGATCACGACACGGCCATGAGCATCCTTGCCCTCATGAAGAACATCCGGAAGGACATGGGCACCACCTTTGTGTTCTCCACCCATGACTCCCGCATCATCGGTGAGGCGGAGACCCTTTACACGATGGAAGACGGCATCCTGAAGACCAATGGAAACGGGGGAGGGCACAACCATGGGTAACCTTTTCAAGATCGCGGGAAGGAATTTGTTCAGATACAAGAGGCGGACCCTGCTGACGCTCTCTCTCATCGTCGTCGGGGTCCTGTTCGTGGCGGGCTTCATGGCGGTCACCGGTTCCTTCAAGAGCATGATGATAGGCCAGATCACGGATTCCTTTGTGGGGCACATGCAGATCCACCGCAAAGGCTATCTGGCCGCCATCGACAACCTCCCTCTTACCATGAACCTGAAACCCCAGGCCGTCAAGAAGGTGGAGGCCATCCTGAAAGAGACCCCTGAAATCGAGGCCTACTCTCTCAGAATCAAATTCGG
>JAFGPH010000653.1 GCA_016926135.1 Deltaproteobacteria bacterium | reverse complement strand
TAGCCTCGGTGTTGGGCACCTTTTTGCCCACAACCCCGCCGATAGCGCCACCCAGCGGATACCACACGCCCCCGGTGCCGCCGGTCGCAATGCTGAAAGAGAGCTTCTCCTGGGCTTGCAGCCCTGCGCAGGGCAGGACCAGCAAGGTGATAACAGACACGGAGAGAACAACGAGTTTCCATTTTCTAACGCTCATGACGTACCTCCTTTAAAGGTTGGTTGATCCAGCTATGCGGGAGCCGCAGCCTCCCTATAGACAAACGCATTGCGCACGGCGATCAGCACACCGATACCGAGGGGGACGAGCCCCTGAATCGACGGGCCCACGGGGTATATGGCCATGGCCAGGGCTGCCGCCACCACGGCGGCACGCTCCACGGGATGCAAGGGTCCCGAAAACCGTCCGATGATGCCGAGAGACAGGAAGAACAGGGCGGACAAACTGGTCAGGAAGGCAAGTAGAAAGCCGTTCAGGGTCGCCCCCACGATGAGTAGATTGGCCCCCACCGGGGTCACCGAGAAGAAGAAGGGCACCAGAAAGGCGGGCAACGAGTACTTCCAGGCTTGCATCATCGAGAGAAAGGGGTTGCCCCCCGTGACGGCCGCCGCAGCAGACGGCGAAAGGCCCACGGGAGGGGAGACCTCGGAGAGGACCGCAAAGTAAAAGGCCAGCAGGTGGGCCACGTGATCGGGCACGCCCACCTTCACCAGCGCAGGAGCGACCATCACCACGGTCATGATGTAGGTTGCCGTGATGGGCAGGCTCAACCCGATGACCAGGGACGCGACAAGGGCCAGGAGAATGGCGATTTCCCGCGAGCCTCCGCTCGTTGACATGATCAGGGACGAGACTTTCAGCCCCAGGCCCGTCAACGTGAACGCACCCACGATCAAACCGGCAGCGGCCAGGAGCACGGCAACCGGAAGGACGTTCTTCGCGCCGTCGATGGTGGCCGCTACAATCCTGTGGGGGGTCAGCCACTCGTTTCTGTCCTTGCTGAGGAAGCTGGTGAGCACGGTGGTCACGAGGGCCCCCATGGCCGCCATCTGCGGCGACTTGTTCCAAATAGCCAGAAGCGCCACCAGCACGGCCAGGGAGATCAGGTGGTAACCCTTGGTGAGCATGACCGTCCCGATCTTCTTGGCCTCGCCCTCCGGCGGAGCAAAGCGGTACTTCCGGGCCTCCATCTCCACCATGAAAAAGGTCCCCATGTAGTAGAGGAGGGTAGGGATGAAGACCATGACGACCACGTCCCAGAAGGGAACGTTCAGGAACTGCATGATGAGAAAGGCGGCGGCGCCCATCAGGGGCGGGGAGATGACGGCGCCGATCCCTCCCGCGGCGATCAGGCCCGCGGCCATGTTCGGCGAGTACCCGGCCTTCTGCAGAATCGGCCACATGATGGGGGAAACCGACATGGTGGTGGCCACCCCGCTGGCCTGGGGGCCTCCCAGGAGGGCGGTCGTGACCAGGGCGCCGCGGCCGGCACTGGCGGAGCTGCGTCCCATGGCGGCGAGCGACAGATCCAGCCAGAAGGTCCCTGCTCCGGCCGCGTCCATGAAGGTGCCGTAGACCACGAACAGGATCACGAAGGACACGCTGACCTCGAGGGGCACCCCGAAAATGCCCTCCAGGGTCATGTACATGTGTCCCACGATGCGGTCGATTTCATATCCCCTGTGGGAAAGGGAGCCCGGAAAGTAGTCTCCAAAGACCACATAGAGGAGGAATCCCAGCACCACCAGGGTGAAGACCTTGTCTACGACCCGGCGCGAGAGTTCCAGGAGCAGGACGATGCACACGATCCCGAAGAATACGTCCGAGGGCTCCGGCAGGGTGGAACGGCGCAGGAATTGATCCAGGTCCACGAATGCGTACAGGATGGAGGCAACCCCGAGCACCGCCAGACTGAAATCCAGCCATCCCGCCCATCGACCGGCCTTACTGGAAATCGGATGGACGACGAAGGCCAGCGCAAAGACGAAGGCCAGGTGGATCATGCGGAAGCTATAGGTTTCGACCGGAAAAACGGCCCCATAGAGCGACCACGCAACGAAAGCCACATAGAGAAGGCCAACCACAATAGCGGATATTCCACGAAGTTCTCGCATCCGATCCTTCCTGCTCAGGGGTCTCCCTGCGGACAGGGCTTGTGGATACCGTCGTGTGGCTCCGGGGCATGCCGTCCCGGAACCCGGCCAGAGGCAACCACGGGTGAGAAGCGCAAAGACGCCATCCTTTAAATGAAATTAGTCACCTCATGTCAAGAGGATTCTTGGAAAGCGGGTTCAGAGGGGGCAGGGAGGCCCGAGAGAGGTGAGCCTGCCGTCACAGCTTGACTTTTGCAGGGTGAGATCTGTTAAACTGGGCCTACAGGGAGGAGGACGACATGGAAGCGGTAAAACTTGACGGCTTTGGGGTGAATGAAACCATCAGGCATCAGGTCGCCAGGGGACGGGGTGAACGAAGCTCATACGCGAGCCCCTCCTTTGAGGAGGCCAACACCCTTTCCCTGGACGTGACCTACATGTTCGACAGTCCCGAGGGCACCTCCATTCACCGGAAGGACGTGGAGGAGATCGCGCCCCGGGCCGTGGAGGCCAACCGGATGCTGGAGAGGGGAGAAGGGGATATCTGCGATCGTGGGATCCCCATGACAGGGTGGCTGAACCTGCCGGAGGAGATCGCGGAAGACCATCTGAAGGACATCACTTCGATCACAAGGGCCTTGGCACATGAGATCGACGCCTTTGTCTCCCTCGGGATAGGGGGGTCCTATCTGGGTGTCGAGGCTACGGTTCGCGCCCTGACCCACACCTGCTTCAACCAGTTGACCCGGGAGCAAAGGGGTAATGCGCCGGAGATCTACTTCCTGGGGCAGAACATGGACCCGGACTACTACCGGGACACGCTGGATCTTCTGGACGGAAAGAGAGTGGGGCTCAACGTGATCTCCAAATCGGGGACGACCACCGAGACCGCTATCGCGTTCCGGATCCTCCAGCCGCTTCTGGAGCGGAGTCTGGGCACGGAGGCGAAGAAGTTCATCCTGGTCACCACGGATAAGGAGAAGGGGGCTCTCAGGAAGCTGGCCGGGAAAAAGGGATACCGCACCTTTGTCGTGCCGGACAACATCGGCGGGAGGTTCTCCGTCCTGAGCGACGTGGGACTGGTGGGCCTCGCCATGGCGAACGTGGACATCGGGGAGTTCACGGCAGGCTTCCGACGCATGAGACGCATCACACGGGGTGAGGACTTCTGGAAGAATCCCGCTCTGGTTCATGCCGCGCTCCGGTATGCCGCATGGCTCAAGGGCAAAAAGATCGAGGTGGTGGCCACGAATGCCTGCTCCCTTTACTCGGTGGCGAGATGGATGGAGCAGCTCTTTCCCGAGAGCGAAGGGCACAGCGGCCAGGGTCTTTGGGTTTCGCCTTCCCTCTATTCGGAAAAGCTCCACGCCAACGGCCAGATGGTCCAGCAGGGCGAGAGAAACATCATCGAGACATTCCTCCTCCTCTTGGAGCACGATAACCGGGTCGAGATCCCGAAGGACCCCGAGGACGCGGATGGGCTGAATTTCCTGCCCGAGAAAGGCCGGGACATGAACTTCGTGAACCGGAGGGTGGTCGAAGGGCCGGCCTATGCCCATTATCAGGGGGGAGTCCCCAACATGACCGTGGAGATCCCCAGGAGAAACGCCTACAACCTTGGACAGCTCTACTACATGATGGAGCGGTCGGTGGCCGTCAGCGGTTATCTGCTCGGCCACAATCCTTTTGTTCAGCCTGGTGTTGAGTCTTACAAGAACGCCATGTTCGCCCTCATCGGGAAACCGGGCTTCGAAGACAAGGCCACGAAGATCGAGGAGCGGCTCAAAAAGCTGGAAAGGATCAGGGTCCATGCTGCATAGGGTACTTGTACTGGCCACCCGGAATCCGGGTAAGATCAATGAGTTTTGTGATCTCCTTTCGGGATTTGACGTGGAGATCAAGGGCCTGGACAGGTTCGGGCCCATCCCGCCTGCGGTGGAGGACGGCCGGGACTTTGAGGAAAACGCATACAAAAAGGCCCTTCACACGGCAAGGGTCCTGGGTCTCCCGGCCCTTGCCGACGATTCCGGTCTGGTGGTGGAGGCCCTCGCCGGCGAGCCGGGGGTGCATTCCGCCCGCTACGCCGGTGAGGGGGCCACGGACGAGGCCAACAATCGAAAACTCTTGAAGGCCATGGAGGTTCTCACCAACCGCAAGGCGGCCTTTGAGTGTGTCATCGCCATCGCCGTCCCCCACGGCCCTGCCCTGATATACGAGGGAAGGTGCGAAGGAGAGATAGCCGCCGCCATGAGGGGCGAGAACGGTTTCGGGTACGATCCCCTGTTCCACTACCCACCCTTGGGAATGACATTCGCCGAGATGACTTCAGAGGAGAAGAACCGCGTGAGCCACAGGGGCAAGGCCATGCAGGAGTTGAGGGAGGAGTTCCCGAAAGTGCTCATCTGGCTTGACCAGCGACTAGCGAGTGCAGTGTCTTAACGTCACCGTCACAATGGTGCCGTACCCTCATAAAATGACAGCCTGCAACGCCTGAATCTTTGCCAAATTTCTTGTCTTCCCGATCAGAAGAGGATATGAATACCGCTTCAATGCGCTGCCGGTCGAGAAACCCATATAGGTTTCTCGGTTCCGGCCATTGACAAAAAAGCTTATATGCATAGTTTTTTGCTATGAAAAAGGGATCTGCAAGAGAGATCCGGCAAGGAGGCGAGAATGTTTGAGATTACCCAGAAGGCAGATGAGATGATCCAGGAGTTCTTCAAGGGCAGGGAAGATGCCCGCAATATCAGGATATTCCTATCCCAGGGTGGTTGAAGCGGTCCCTCGCTGGGCATGGCTCTGGACGAGCCAAAGGAAGATGACGAGGTCAAGGAGAACAACGGAATCACCTACATGATCAACAGGCAGCTTTTTGAGCAGGCAAAGCCCATCAGCGTGGATTATGTGGAGTCCACCATGGGTGCGGGTTTTTCCATCAATTCAGCACTCAACCTTGGAGCGAGCTGCGGAAGTTCCTGCAGTTGCTGAAGCTCACATGAACCGGGGGCCGCCATCCCCTCTCAAGGATGGCGGCCCCCATGATGTTAAGACACCAAACCAGCGGCCAAAACCGGGCACTGCAGGAAAGACACGCTGCCTCTCTGCTATTTCTTTCTGCTCTCTTTCGCCCCTCCCTCGGGAAGCCTTTCCGGAAGGGGTGAATATTTTCCGTCTTTGATCCGATAAGGAACGGGGCTCAGGAAGAGGCCCACTTCCCCGGTCTCCGAAACCCTCCACAGCCTGCCTGTGAACGTGTCCAGCATGAACTGGTCTTTACTGGAATCTGAGACTTGCCCGAAGACGTATCTGCACCCAGGGGAGCAGAGCACGTTGGGCTGAGGTTTCTGGGGCAGTTGCTGCGTCCCGAGCCCGAAGGCCTGGGCAGAGACATTCGCCGCAGTGAGACCGATCCAAAGGGCGGAAAGGCAGACGATTACCGCGGATTTTGTTTTGCGTCCCACAGGGATCACCTCCTTCAGGCTTTTAAGGATGACACAAAAGCGTGGGATGTCAAGGCCTGTGCCGGGGACCTTCCGCCACAGGGCCTACCCAAAGATTCTGGACAGCTCGCGACGGCCATCTCACAAATGCCTGTGGCAAGCCCCCCCTCGGTGGGGTCGTGGAGGGCATGCACCCCTTCGAAGGACCTCGCCGTCGCCGCCTCCTTAACCACACTGATACCCGGATCGGAGAGATACTCTTTTGCCCTCCTGATCAACCCTTCGTCAAGACACGTTTTCATGTGACTTGACCGTGGGCATCAAGTTCTTTAGATTGGAACCCTCCCCGGAGCGTCCCCATGTACGTAAAGACAAAGAAGACCATGTTCCAAACGAGAAGCGGCCGTGCACTCGCAGGGCGCATCTTACCCTTTCTGGGCTGGCTGAGAGACTATAGCCGCCCCCATTTCCGAGGGGATCTGCTGGCGGGCATCACCGTAGCCGTCATCCTCATCCCCCAGTCCATGGCCTACGCGATGCTCGCGGGCATCCCGCCCATCTACGGGCTCTATGCCGCGGCCGTCACCCCCTTTGTGGCAGCGCTGTGGGGAAGCCTGAGGCAGCTTTCCACCGGTCCCATAGCCATCATGAGCCTCCTTGTTCTGACAACCCTTTCCCCCCTTGCCGAGCCCGGGAGCTCCCGGTTCATCCAGATGGCCATCCTGCTCGCCCTCATGGTGGGAGTCTTTTACCTCGCCATCGGCCTTCTCAGGCTGGGGATGGTCATGTCCTTCATCTCCCACTCGACGGTGAAGGGCTTCACCTCTGCGGCCGCCCTGATCATTACCGCAACACAGCTTCCCCACCTTCTCGGACTGGGCGTTTCCAGCCATGAGTACATCTTTCCCATGATTCTGGAACTCGTGCGGGGACTCCCCGATGTCCACTTTCCCACCTTCCTCGTGGGACTGTTCTCCTTCGGAATCATTCTCGGGGTGAGGAAGTTCCGGAAGAGCCTTCCGGCAGGTCTCATTGCCCTCATCGCCACGACCATTCCCCTGGTGCTCCTGGAACTCCACGAGGACGGAATCGCGATCGTGGGGCCCAGTCCCAAAGGGCTCCCTAGTTTTCACGTCCCGGCCATGGATTTCGAGGCCATCAGCACCTTGATCGGCCCTGCCATTGTGATAGCCCTCGTGAGCTTTGCCGAAACCTATTCCGTGGGCAAGGCCATCAGCGCCGAAACCCGGCAGAAAGTGGACGTGGATCAGGAGTTCATCGGCCAGGGGCTGGCCAACCTGGTCGGCTCGTTCTTCCAGGGTTATCCGGTAGCCGGCTCCTTTTCGAGAACGGCGATCAACCATTCGGCAGGCGCCAGGACGGGCATTTCCAGCGTCGTGGCCAGCCTGTGTGTGGCCCTCGCCCTGCTGTTCCTCACCCCTCTCTTCACCTACATCCCCAGGGCGGCCCTGGCCGCACTGGTGATCAGTGCGGTTCTCCTCCTCTTCCACCCCGGGGAGGTGTTGTCCCTCTGGCGCATGAACCGGCACGACGGCATCGTGGCCCTGACCGTCTTCGTCCTGGCCCTCCTGGCCAAGCCGGACTATGCGCTTCTCATCGGCGTGGTGATCTCGCTCATCTTTTTTCTCTGGAAAACCATGCATCCCAGGATCGTGCGGATCACCAAAGACCCCGAACTCAACATGTTCGTCAACGCCGACGTGCACCACAAACCGAGTTGCCCCCAGATCCTGGAACTCCGCTCCGACAATTGCATCTTTTTTGGAAACGCGGAATACACGGTGGAGCAAATGCTCACGCGTCTGGCTTATCAGACGACTCCCGTGCGGTTCCTGCTCGTGGACTTCGAATCCATCGGCTTCATCGATGTGAGCGGTGTAGATGAACTGAGGGTCCTGCTTGAGGAATCACGGGGGCGGGGGGTTCAACTCGCCTTTACCTACGTCCATCTGCCGGTGAAGAATGTCCTGGCCAGCACAGGCTTCCTGGACGAACTGGGTGAACACCACATCCTGACCACCAGGGGTGAGGCGATTGCCCATCTCTTCCGCCAGCTTGACCATGGCTACTGCAGGGATGTCTGCCCGCATCGCCTCTACCACGAGTGCTCCACGGTAAAGTGAAGCCGTGACAAGGCATGAGGGCGCACTCCGGCAGGCCTGGGAAGACTCGCATCTCGGCGGTTTTTGGGTTTGCCTATTTCCCGGCCCGCTCGACCAGCCAGACAATCAGTTCCTCAGCATCCTTTAAGCTCGCATGGCTGGTGTTGATGACCAGGCTGTAAAGGCCTGGATCGTCCCGGTTGCCCGGCCCGAAGGCCTTCAGGTAATTGGTCCTTCTCTTTTCTTCCTTCTGGACCACCTGTAGCGCCTTCTCACGATCCAGATCATAATGGGTCATCATGAACTTGATCCGGTCTTCCAGCTCCGCGACCAGAAGCACTTTGATGATGTCGGGTCTTTTGGGAAGGATATACTGACCTCCCCTTCCCACAATGACCACATCCCCCCTTGCGGCCAGCTCCTGCATCACGGAACGGACGCAATCCAGATACTTTTCTTCGGTCAGATCCAACCAGGACTCCTTGACCTGTTTGGGGGCAAAGGCCTGGCTGAGTACCTCGTTGATCAGGCAGCTGAGCAGGCTGCCTGCCTCCTTCTCGGCCAATTCCACGCATTTCAGGGAAACCCCCGCCTTTTGCGCGATTTCGGAAAATATGTCACGGCCCACCAGACGGTAACCCAGGCGTTCCGCCAAGGCCTTGCCAAGGGTATAACCTCCGGCGCCATATTGTCGGGAGATGGTCACAACCGGCATGGTATCGCTCCTTATTGCCTCAGTCTGCTCTGGGGTCTTTCTGTCCTTGACGAATTTCCACGAGCCTGCAAATCAGGTCTTCGGCCTTTTCCAGGCTGACCAGGCTCGTGTTGATACAGAGACTGTAGATGCTCACGTCGTTGGGGTCTGCCGTGAATCGGGAAAGGAAGTCATCCCGGTTTTTCTTGAATTCATGCACCGCCTTCTGGGCTTGCTCCAGATCCAGGTCATACTTCTCCATCATGAACCGAACCCGGTCTTCCTCCTGGGCCGTCAGGAAGACCTTGATGATGTCCGGCGCGGTGGGCAGGATGAACTGGCTCCCCCGGCCGAGAAAGACGATGTTGCCCCGGGCCGCCATCTCGGGAATGATCTCATGGAGAAGAGAGGCCAGCTTTTCCTCCGGGCTCTCCACCGATGCCTGTCCCAGCAGACGGAGTAAGAAACCGGTGCTGAGAAGCCCGGAAATGAACCCTTTGCTCTTTCCTGTAGCCTCCCGGCCCGCAGTCTCCACCATTTCTCGATCAATACCGGTCCGGGCCACCAGCCTCGAAACCAGTTCCTCGTCGCTGTAGGCGTAACCGAGACGTTGGGCCAGTCTTTCCGCCAGGGTTCGGCCTCCGGCACCAAACTGGCGGGATATACACAATACGACCATTTCCGTTCTCCTCGATGCCTGTGAACAAGCTGGTTCGCCCCCGGCCCGTGTGAAGCACGCCGAAAGCCCCGAATGGAATGACGATGTTATGGAATCTGAGGTGGATTTGGTGACTGGCTGAGAACCACGTATAGCGTACGAAATCTCTTCTCAAAAGTCAACTGCAAAGGCCCCAGCTCGTGGAGTCGCTCGGGGATTGTCACGGAATACGTTGTGCGACTTTGTCCCCGTGTCCCGTTCATGCTGAGGTATCGAAGCATGAACCGGGCCGTCCTCCCTTCGATACCCTTCGACAGGCTCTGGACAGACTCTCGGGCGAACGCTTGGCAGGCTTACTTGTTAACTTATTCCGTGACAGGCCATCAGATCAGGTACAGGTTCTCCGCCTCCTTCAGGAGGCTGTCGCGAAACCCGGGGTGGGCCAACCCGATGATGGCCAGGGCCCTCTCCCGGGTCGATTTCCCTTTGAGGTTGACCACACCGTATTCCGTCACGAGGTAGTGGGTATCCATGCGCGGCGTCGTGACCACGGTACCGGATCCGAAACGGGGAACCACGCGGGATACCTCCCCGTCTCTCGCCGTGGCGTAGAAGGCGATGAAGGACTTGCCCCCTCTGGAATTGAAGGAGCCCCGGACAAAGTCCAGTTGCCCGCCCGTGCCGCTGAATTGGAGCCCCCCGAGGGATTCGGAATTGCACTGTCC